>NZ_JBOHCV010000092.1:0-7989 GCF_050698815.1 Streptomyces sp. | reverse complement strand
GCTCACGGTGTGGCCGTACGGGAGGCAGACCCGCTCTGTGCGCTGTCAGCGGTTGCTGCGCAGCAGCGTGCGCATCGTCCGCATGGCGACCGACAGGTTGGCCAGGTCGAAGGTGTCCGACGTCTGGATCTCGTCCAGCGTGGCTCGCGCGCGAGAGAGGATCGTGGAGTTCTTCGCCTCCCACGCCTCGTACCGCTGCTCCGGAGTGGCGCTGCCGTCGCCCTCGGCCAGTACGTCCGCCGCGATCAGCTGATGCGCCGCGTACAGGTCTTCCCGGATGGCCGCACGTGCCATGGACTGCCAGCGGTCGGCGCGCGGCAGTTCACTGACGCGCTCCTGGAGCTGGGTGACGCCGAGCCGGTCGGCGAGGTCGTAGTAGACGGCGGCGACGTCCATCAGCCGCACGCCCGTACGGTCCGTGACCGCGACCACGTCGAGCCCGGAGAAGGCCGCGGAGAAGCCCGCCACCCGCAGTGCCAGCTCGGTCGGTACGCCGGCCCCTTCCAGCCGGTCCAGGATCGACTGGTGCCACTTGCGGTCGTCGCCCTTGAGCAGCTCGGGCAGTTCGGCCCACACCTGGGCCACCCGTTCGCTGAACAGCTCGATGGTGTCGGCGAGCAGCAGCGGCTGCGGCCGGTTGTTGAGCAGCCAGCGGGTGCCGCGCTCGACCAGCCGCCGCGACTGGAGCCGGATGCTGGTGAGCACCTCGGCGGCGACGACGTTGTCCAGCGCCTCGGCCTGGTCCCAGATCTCGCCGAGCCGGAAGATCGTGCGGGCCGCGGTGTGCGCCCGTACGATCTCCTCCGTCGAGGCGCCCGACTCCTCCTTCATGCGGTGCAGGAAGGTCGAACCGCCGGCGTTGACCGTGTCGTTGACCAGCAGGGTGGTGACGATCTCGCGGCGCAGCGCGTGCCCGGTGATCTCTTCGGGGAACCGCTCGCGCAGCGCCCGCGGGAAGTAGGCCTGCGCCAGCTGCTGGACGTACGGGTCGTCGGGCAGCTGCGTCTTGATCAGCTCCTCCGTCACCGTGATCTTGGTGTACGCGAGCAGCACGGCCAGTTCGGGCTGGGTCAGGCCGTGCCCGCCGGCCAGCCGGTCCCGGATCTGCTTGTCGGTGGGCAGGAATTCCAGCCCGCGGTCGAGCCTGCCCTCCTTGCCCAGCCGCCGCATGTACCGCTGATGGGCCTGGAGCAGGCTGGGGGCACCCTCGATGGCGTTGCCGAGCGCGGTGTTCTGAGCGTAGTTGTTCCGCAGGACGAGCTCACCGACCTCGTCGGTCATCTCGGCCAGCAGGGCGTTGCGCTGCTTGACCGTCATGTCGCCGTTCGCCACGACGGAGTTGAGCAGGATCTTGATGTTCACCTCGTGGTCGGAGGTGTCCACGCCCGCGCTGTTGTCGATGGCGTCGGTGTTGACATGGCCGCCGTTGAGGGCGAACTCGATCCGGCCCAGCTGCGTCAGACCGAGGTTGCCGCCCTCGCCGACGACCTGCACCCGCAGGTCCTGGCCGTCCACGCGGATCGCGTCGTTGGCCTTGTCGCCGACGTCCGCGTGCGTCTCCGTCGACGCCTTGACGTACGTGCCGATGCCGCCGTTCCACAGCAGGTCCACCGGGGCGCTGAGGATGGCCCGCATCAGCTCGGCGGGAGTCATCTTGGTGACGCTGCCCTCGATGCCGAGCGCGGCCCGCACCTGCGGGTTGACCGGCACGGACTTCGCGCTGCGCGGGTGGATCCCGCCGCCCGCGGAGATCAGCGAGGTGTCGTAGTCCGCCCAGGAGGAGCGCGGCAGGTCGTACAGCCGGCGGCGCTCGGGGTAGGAGGTGGCTGCGTCCGGGTCGGGGTCGAGGAAGATGTGCCGGTGGTCGAAGGCGGCGACCAGCCGGATGTGTTCGGACAGCAGCATGCCGTTGCCGAAGACGTCGCCGGACATGTCGCCGACGCCGACGGCGGTGAAGTCCTGGGTCTGGGTGTCGTGGCCCAGCTGGCGGAAGTGCCGCTTCACGGACTCCCAGGCGCCGCGCGCGGTGATGCCCATGCCCTTGTGGTCGTAGCCCGCGGAACCGCCGGAGGCGAACGCGTCGCCGAGCCAGTAGCCGTACGCTTCCGCCACTTCGTTGGCGATGTCGGAAAAGGTGGCCGTGCCCTTGTCGGCGGCGACCACGAGGTAGGTGTCGTCGCCGTCGTGCCGGACGACGTTCTCGGGGTGCACGACATCTCCGCCGACCAGGTTGTCGGTGATGTCGAGGAGACCGGAGATGAAGGTCCTGTAGCAGGCGATGCCCTCCGCCAGCCAGGCGTCCCGGTCGGCGCCGGGGTCGGGCAGCCGTTTGCCGACGAAGCCGCCCTTGGCGCCGACCGGCACGATGACCGTGTTCTTGACCTCCTGCGCCTTGACCAGGCCCAGGATCTCCGTGCGGAAGTCCTCACGCCGGTCGGACCAGCGCAGTCCGCCGCGGGCGACCTTGCCGAACCGCAGGTGCACGCCCTCCACCTGCGGCGAGTACACCCAGATCTCGTACTCGGGCCGGGGAGCGGGCAGATCGGGGATCTGCTGCGGGTCCAGCTTCATCGACAGGTACGCGTGCGGCCCGGCCGAGGGGCCCTTGAGTCCTGGGCTTCCCGGGCCGGTGGTCTGGAAGTAGTTGGTGCGCAGCGTCGCCCTGATGACGGTCAGGAACGCGCGCAGGATGCGGTCCTCGTCCAGGCTGGCCACCTGGTCCAGGGCGAAGTCCAGCTCCTCCAGCAGGCCGTCGGTCAGCTCGTGCCCGGCCCGCGCGTGACTGGGGTCCAGGCGGGCCTGGAAGAGGTTCACCAGCAGCCGGGTGGTGTGCACGTTCCGCTGGAGGGTGTCCTCCATGTAGCTCTGGCTGAAGGTGGCGCCCGCCTGCCGGAGGTACTTCGCGTACGCGCGCAGCACCATCGCCTGCCGCCAGGTCAGACCGGCCGACAGCACGAGGGAGTTCAGCCCGTCGTTCTCCGCGGCACCCGTCCAGACGGCGGTGAAGGCGTCCTGGAAGCGCTCCCGCGCGTCCTCGGCCAGTCCGCGGCCGGGGGGGCCGGGCATCCGCAGCCCGAAGTCGTAGATCCACGCCTTGGTGCGGTCGTGGCAGCGCAGCTCGTACGGGCGCTCGTCGACGACCTCCACTCCCATGGCCTGCAGCGCCGGGAGGACGGCCGAGAGGGAGACGGGGTCGCCAATCCGGAAGATCTTGAAACGGCGCTCGCCGGGGCCGGCGCCCACCGGTTCGTACAGGCTGAGGGAGAAGTCGGTGGGACCGCTCTCACCGCGCTGGAGCCGGTTGAGGTGCTGAAGGTCGGCGACCGCGGCGCGGGGCGGGAAGTCCGCCTTGTACCCCTCGGGGAAGGCGTTCGCGCTGTACTGGTGGCCCAGCTCGGCGGCCTGTTCCTCGCCGAACTCGGCGGTCAGCGCCTCCATGTAGCCGTCGGCCCAGGAACGGGCGGCCTCCGCGAGCCGCGCCTCGATCCGGTCGGCCTCGGCGTCGGACAGTTCCGGCAGCTGCGCGCCCGGCTTGAGACGGATGACGAAGTGCAGCCGGGAGAGCACCGATTCGGTGTTCCAGACGGTGAAGTCGACGTTGATGCCGCCCAGTTCCTCGGTGAGGATGTCGCTCAGCCGCAGCCTGACCGTCGTGGTGTAGCGATCGCGCGGCAGGTAGACGAGCGCCGAGTAGTAGCGCCCGTACTCGTCCCTGCGCAGGTACAGCCGCAGCTTGCGGCGCTCCTGCAGATACATCACCGAGGTGGCGATCGAGCGCAGCTGGTCGGCCGGGATCTGGAACAGCTCGTCGCGCGGGTAGGTTTCCAGGATCTGCAGCAGGTCGCGGCCCGCGTGGCTGTCGGCCGCGAAACCGGCGGAGGTCAGCACCTCGGCGACCTTGCGGCGGATCACGGGAACACGGCGCACCGACTCGGTGTAGGCGGCGGAGGAGAAGAGGCCGAGGAAGCGGCGCTCACCCACGACGTTGCCCTCGGCGTCGAACTTCTTCACGCCCACGTAGTCGAGATACGAGGAGCGGTGCACGGTGGCCCGGCTGTTGGCCTTCGTCAGCACCAGCAGCCGGTGCTCGCGCGCCTTGGCGCGGGCGTCGGCCGGGAGGCGGCTGAAGGACGGCGAGACGGGGTGGCCGGTCCCGGAGTCGCCGGGCTCGGCGTGCCGCGGGTCGGCACGGAGAATGCCCAGCCCGGTGCCGGGGAGGGGCGTGAGGGTCAGCTCCTGGTCTGCGTCCGTCGCCTCCTCGGACAGCTCGTACTCGCGGTAGCCGAGGAAGGTGAAGTGGTCGTCGGCGAGCCAGCGCAGCAACTCGCGGGACTCCTCGACCTCCTGGACGAGCAGATCGTCCGCGCGCGGCTCGGTGGCCAGCTCCTCGGCGATGCGCAGTGCGGAGCCGCGCATCTTCTGCCAGTCCTCCACGGCCTCCCGCACGTCGGACAGGACGCGCAGCAGATCGTCGTTGATCTGCTTGAGGTCGTCGCGCTCGGTCTCGCGGTCGATCTCGACGTGGATCCAGGACTCGGTGACCGCGTCCTGCGGCAGTTCCTCGCGGACCGTCTTCGCACCGGGGCCGGGAACGAGCTTGTCGCGGCCCGCGTCCAGCACCTCCAGCAGCTTGCCGGCGACGTCGCGGCGGACGATCACCTGGGGGTGGATGACGACGTGGATGCCGCGGTGCTGCCGGGACAGCTCATTGGTGACCGAGTCCACGAGGAAGGGCATGTCGTCGGTGACGACTTCGATGACGGTGTGGGTGCAGGTCCAGCCGTTCTCGTCGACCGAAGGGGTGTGCACCCGGACGTTGGCGGTGCCCTGGGGTCGGTCCTGTGCCAGCCGGTAGTGAGCGAACGCCGCTCCGAGGATGTCGACCGGGTCGCGGTCGGTGAGGTCCTCGGGCGCGGTGTGCAGGTAGTAGCGCTGGAGGAACGCCCGGAGGGAACCGTTCTCGAGGCCCCGGACCGGGTGTTGTCCCCCGTCAGGGCCCTGTTCAGCTACCCGGACGGCCTCTGCCAGCCGCTCGGCCTTTGCTTCTTCCAGCTTGGTCTGCATGTCCTCTGGCTCCTGTCGCGCGCCGTTGCGTGACGTTGATATTGCGGGCTTGCGGGGCACGGCGTCGGAACGCGGGGTGACCGCATGGGGTCCGGCGCGCGCCGTGCGAGACGACCAGCGGCGGCCCGGGCGCTGTCGCGCGGTGGGCGCACGGCGGAGGCGGCGGCGCCCCCGAGAGATATCGCGCTGATCACGCCCGCAAGGCTATCGTCCCTTTGCCGGGAGCCGTCATGGACCGTATGTGTACAAAAACGAGGGACGGCTTTGGACGAAGTGGACAGTGCGGACTGCGGTGTCACCGGTGTCCGTTGGCTATCCACTCGGCCGCCTCGACGGCGTCGGCGAGGGTGTCGACCACGGGCACCCCGGCTGTCTCCAGGCTGGCGCGACTGTGCGAACCTCCCGTGTAGAGCACCGCGTGAGCGCCCACATGCGCGGCGGCCAGCGCGTCGTCGACCGCGTCGCCGATGACGACCGTACGCGCCGCGTCGATACCGTCGAGCGCCAGCAGATGCCGCTCCATCTGCGCTGCCTTGACGCCGCCGGACGGGCCCGTCGCGCCGTCGACACGGACGAAGTGCTCGGTGATGCCGTGTGTCCGTACCAGCGGAACCAGCCGGTCGTGCGGCGCCAGCGAACACAGCGACTGGGTGCGCCCGGCGACCTTCTGCGCCGCGAGCAACTCGGCCGCGCCCTCGGCCAGACCGGCCTCGCGCGCCCGCAGCCAGTAATGCCGGTGGAAGGCCTTGTCCATGACCTCCCACTCCTGCTCACTCGGCAGCCGTCCCAGCAACCGCTCGTAGAACCGCGGCACGGGCACGCAGTACAGCTCGCGATAGCGCTCCAGCGTGATCGGGTCGAGGCCGAGTTCCGCGAAGGCGGCGTTCGTCGCACCGATGACGGCATGGATGTCGTGCAGCAGTGTGCCGTTCCAGTCCCACACGATGTGCGCGGACCGGCTGTTCCTCCCACCCGTCACCATGACGACGACGGTACGTCCGGGGACTGACAACGCGATACCGAATTCACGGCGTCCCGCCTCATCCCTGCCCGAGCAGGTACGGGATCTCCTGTGTGGCGTACCACAGCAGTTCGTGGTCCTCGGCGCCGTCCACCGTGAACCGCGCGTCGTCATCGCCCATGTCGGCCGCGCCCAGCGCGTCCGCCGCCGCGGTGACGTCCGGCTCCGCGTCCTCCGCCCTCCACATGCACCGCCGCCGCCTTCGACAGCGGAACGGGTCCCTCGATCCGCACCTCGCCGAGGGACTCGCGGTCCAGCCCGTGGTCCGGGTCGAAGACCGCGGCGCTGTCGGCCACGTCGAGGGCGAGAACCACCCGTCGCCGGATCACGCCCGGCTCGGTGGCCAGCAGCCGCAGTGACGCCTGAGCGGCCCGGTTGAGAGCGGCGTACTCCAATTCCTCACTGTCGTCGGAGACATACCACTCACGCAGTCCGGGCGTGACCGCGTACGCCGTGGTCGCCCCGGGTCCCTGCGCCAGCTCACCCGCCCGGTGCGCGTCCCGGAGGGCGGTAAGGGTCAGGGGGACATAGACACGCATGGCTGCCGCTTTCGTGTATCGCCGGACGGTCTGCACCGACAGGATACGGTCCGCCGCGCGGCCGCTCCCCGCGCCGCCGTCGCGCGAAGCCGCAGGTGAACGCAGCTCACCGTCACCTTCGTGGCGCACCCTCGTCCGGATAGGTGAAGGGCCGACGACGGCCGCCGCGCCGTCGGTGACACATTGCGACCGCGCGATCACAAGCGCTACAACTTGAGCGAAGCTACTGCCGAGTATCAAAACCCGGCGGCTTCGCTGATCACGGATCACCTGCACATCAATCCTGTACGTCACTCACGGGGGACCCCATGAATGCCATGCCCACGCCACCCGCTCGACCTGCCGCCACACCCGCCTCCGGGCGCGGCCGCAAGGGGCCGCCCGGACGGCGGGACTCGCGGCGGCCAGAGCCCCAGCGGCAGCGGCAGCAGCGGGCCGGCGCAGCCACCGCCCGCCCGTCGGACTCCGCGCTCCGCGCGGCCGCCGCACGGGAGCGGGAGCGGCAGCCGCCCTTCTGGTTCGCCAGCCGGCTCGTACTGGTCCTCAGCGGGCAGCGACCGGTCCACAGCCTGCTGCGGCACACTCGGAGCTCCGCCTACGACCAGCTGACCGGACTGGCCACGCACGCGCCCCTGCGCCCGCGCGGAGCGGACCGCAGCAGCCCGGCGGTGCTGGAGGCGCACGGCAGCCGGCCCCGGGACGGGGTGATCGAGGCCTTCGCGCGCATCGTCACCGGCGACCGGCAGCGGGCCATGGCCTTCCGACTGGAGCTCTGTCCGGACCACCGATGGCGCTGCGCGGCCGTCGAGCTGGACGGCCGCTCGGCAGCCGGCCGGCAGTGAACGGAGAGACCGGCGGTGTCAGACAGAAGGGCTGGGGCCCGCCACCCGTCAGGACGGCGGGACCCAGCCCGTACCTCAGCGCTCGTTCGCGACAGTGCTCGATCGCTACGTGTCGCGGGCGGCCTACTTCTTGCGCCGCTTGCCCTTCTGCGCCTTGCGGCGCTCCGCCCGGGTCAGACCGTCCGCGGCGGAGCGGACCGGCTCGGCGCCGGTCTCCATCTCGCCCTCCTCGACGCCGCCCTCGGCGGTCGGCGCGGAGTAGTGCAGCCGGTCCGGGCGCTGCGGCGCTTCCAGGCCCTTGGCTCGGATCGCCGGGGCGCCACCCGTGGCCGCGCCGGCGGGCACCGCGCCCTGCGGCTCCTTCTCCAGCGGAGCCTTGGGTCCCGCGAGCCGCTCGTCCTCCACGGGGACCTCTTCGACCTGCTGCTCGACCTGGACCTCCAGGTTGAACAGATAGCCGACGGACTCCTCCTTGATGCCTTCCATCATGGCCTGGAACATGTCGAAGCCCTCCCGCTGGTAC
>NZ_JBOHCV010000091.1:0-8779 GCF_050698815.1 Streptomyces sp. | reverse complement strand
AACCACGACGTGGTGCGGCACGCCACCCGCTACGGCCTCCCCGAGGGGACGGACCTTGCCGAGTGGCTGGTCCGTGACGGGCGTGAGCCCGCTCCCGACCATGAACTCGGCCGTCGCCGGGCCCGTGCGGCCGCGCTCCTCACCCTGGCGCTGCCCGGAACCGCGTACCTCTACCAGGGCGAGGAGCTCGGCCTGCCCGAGGTCGCGGACCTGCCCGCCGAGGCACTGCGTGACCCGATGTGGGAGCGGACCGGGCACGCGCAGAAGGGCCGGGACGGCTGCCGCGTGCCGCTGCCGTGGGAGGAGTCCGGGCCGTCCTGCGGCTTCGGCCCGGGCGGCAGCTGGCTGCCCCAGCCCGAGGGCTGGGGCCGGCACTCCGCCCGTACCCAGACGGGCCGGCCGGACTCGTTCCTGGAGCTCTACCGCACCGCGCTGCGACTGCGCCGCGGCTTCCGGGGCCGTCCGGGGAACGACGCCTTGGAGTGGCTGCCGGCAGCCGAGGGCGAACTCGCCTTCCGCCGAGGCGACGACCTCGTCTGCCGGATCAACCTCTCCGGCCGCCCGGTGCCGCTCCCGGGCGGCGCCGAACCGCTGCTCGCCAGCGACGCCCCGGAAGACGGCATGCTCGCACCGGACACCGCGGTCTGGCTGACGCCGTAACCCCGTGACCGGCAGCGGGCTGCCCGCGCGGCACAGCAGAGGTCAGCCCCGCCGGTCGGCCAGCAGCATCCCGACCCGCTCGCGCACCTCGTCCGTGTCCAGGCCGCGGATGGTCAGTGTGGTGCGCCGCCGCACCACGTCCTCCACGGTCTCGGCCCATTCGTGGTCGCGCGCGTAGACGACCTGCGCCCAGATCTCCGGCCCGTCCGGGTGGATGCGCTCGCCCAGCGCCGGGTTCTCGTGCACCAGCCGCGCGAGGGCGAAGGAGAGCGAGCCGTAGTGGGTGGCCAGCTGACGTGCGGTCATCGGGTCCATCCGCGGACCCGGCTCCCGCTCCCGGTCCACCAGCAGCCGGTGTGCGACCGCGTTGGGGTTGGAGATGCCCGGCAGCGGGGTGCGCCGCACCAGTTCCCGCACCGGCTCCATGTCCTGCCCGAGCGAACCGCCCGGCAGCCTCGCCAGCTTGTTCATGACGGCACGGCCGATGTGCCGGTACGTGGTCCACTTTCCGCCCGCCACCGAGAGCATCCCGCCGCTGCCCTCGCTGACCACCGTCTCGCGCTTGGCCGCCGCCACGCCGCCGGGTCCGCCGGGCAGCACCCGCAGGCCCGCGAAGGCATAGCTGATCAGATCGCGGGAGAGGTGCTCGTCGCCTACGGAGAAGGCCGCCTCGTCCAGGATCTGCTGGATGTCGGCCTCGGTCGCGGTGACGTCGGCCGGGTCGCCCTCGTAGGCCTCGTCCGTGGTGCCCAGCAGCAGCTGGTCCTCCCAGGGGAGGGCGAAGGTGATGCGGTACTTGTCGATCGGCGTGGCCATGGCCGCCCGCCAGGGCGCCTTGCGCTTGAGCACCACGTGCGCGCCCTTGGAGAGGCGGACGCTGGGCATCGCCCCCTTGTCCTCCAGCCTGCGCAGGTGGTCCACCCACGGTCCGGTCGCGTTGAGCACCAGGCGGGCGTCGACCCCGAACTCCGTCCCGTCCGTCCGGTCGCGCAGCTCGGCTCCGGTCACCCGGCCGCAGGTACGGCGCAGCCCGGTCACTTCGGCGTGGTTGAGCACCACGGCGCCCGACTCGACGGCGGCACGCACCGTCATCACGGCCATCCGGGAGTCGTTCATCTGGTGGTCGCCGTAGACCGCGACCGCCTTCAGGTTCTCCGTGCGCAGCCCAGGATTGTCGGCAGCCGCACGGGACGGAGAGACGAGGCGACCCACACCGTCGCCGAACGCCGACAGCGCGCTGTAGGCGAACACGCCGGCGCCCAGCTTCGCCGCTCCGTGCGGACCGCCCTTGTAGACGGGCAGGTAGAACTTGAGCGGGTTGACCAGATGCGGCGCCACGTCCTTGGCAAGCACCCGCCGCTCGTGGTGATTCTCCGCCACCAGCCTGACCGCGCCGGTCTGCAGATAGCGCAGTCCGCCGTGCACCAGCTTGGAGGAGGCGGACGAGGTGGCGCCGGCGAAGTCGCCGGCGTCCACCATCGCCACCCGCAGTCCGGACTGCGCGGCGTGCCAGGCCACCGAGGTGCCGAGGATGCCGCCGCCGATCACGAGCAGGTCGTACGTCGCGTTGGCGAGCAGATCCCTGGTCTCGGCACGGCTCGGGTCGGCGCCGGCAGCCGGGCGCGTCCCCAGGGCGGGGACGCTCTGCAGGGTGTTCATCTGTTTCAGTTCTCCTCTTCTTCGATCCAGTCCATGGTCCGCTGTACGGCCTTGAGCCAGTTCTTGTACTCGCGGTCGCGTGCGGCCGCGTCCATCCCGGGCGTCCATTCGGCCGCCCGCTTCCAGTTGGCGCGCAGTTCGTCGGTGTCGGACCAGAACCCGACCGCGAGCCCGGCCGCGTACGCGGCGCCGAGACAGGTGGTCTCGGCGACCATCGGGCGCACCACGGGCGCGTCCAGGAAGTCCGACATCGTCTGCATCAGCAGGTTGTTGGAGGTCATGCCGCCGTCGACCTTGAGCGCGGTCAGCTCGACGCCGGAGTCCTTCTGCATCGCGTCGACGATCTCCCGGGTCTGCCAGGCGGTGGCCTCCAGCACGGCACGGGCCAGGTGCGCCTTGGTCACGTACCGGGTGAGACCGGCGATCACGCCGCGCGCGTCGTCGCGCCAGTACGGTGCGAACAGGCCGGAGAAGGCGGGCACGAAGTAGGCGCCGCCGTTGTCCTCGACGGAACTGGCGAGAGTCTCGATCTCGGCCGCGGAGTTGATCAGCCCCATCTGGTCGCGCATCCACTGCACCAGCGAACCCGTGACCGCGATCGCGCCCTCCAGGGCGTAGACCGGACGCTCGTCACCGATCTGGTAACCGACCGTCGTCAGCAGCCCGTTGTAGGAGTTGACGGCCTCGTGACCGGTGTTGAGCAGCAGGAAGGTGCCCGTACCGTAGGTGGACTTGGCCTCGCCCTCGGCGTAGCACGTCTGCCCGAACAGTGCCGCCTGCTGGTCACCCAGCGCCGAGGCCACCGGAACTCCCGCGAGGGCGCCCGTCGCCTCCCCGTACACCTCGGCGGAGGAGCGGATCTCGGGCAGCAGGGACATGGGAACGCCCATGGAGGCGCAGATCTTCTCGTCCCAGCTCATCGAGTGCAGGTTCATCAGCATGGTGCGGGAGGCGTTGGTCACGTCCGTGACGTGACGGCCGCCGTCCGGGCCGCCGGTGAGGTTCCAGATGACCCAGGAGTCCATCGTGCCGAAGAGGATCTCGCCGCGCTCTGCCCGCTCGCGCAGACCGTCGACGTTGTCGAGCAACCAGCGGATCTTGGGGCCCGAGAAGTACGAGGCGAGCGGCAGCCCGGTCTCGCGGCGGAAACGGTCCTGGCCGACGTTGCGGCCCAGGTCGCGGCAGAGCGTGTCGGTGCGGGTGTCCTGCCAGACCAGCGCGTTGTGCACAGGCCGGCCGGTCGCCTTGTCCCACAGCAGCGTCGTCTCGCGCTGGTTGGTTATTCCGAGTGCCTTGACGTCGGCCTTGGTTATCCCGGCCTGGTCAAGGGCACCGGTGACCACCTCCTGGACGTTGGTCCAGATCTCGGCGGCGTCGTGCTCGACCCAGCCCGGCTTCGGGAGGATCTGCTCGTGCTCCTTCTGGTCGACGGAGACGATGCGGCCGTCCTTGTCGAAGACGATGCAGCGGCTGGAGGTGGTGCCCTGGTCGATGGCCGCGATGAACGGGCCCTCGCCGTGCGAGGACGCGCCCGAGGACCGGCTGTCTGTGTCGCTCATGTAGTGCTCCAAGGAGTTCGGAGGGAAGGGCTCACGGCCCGGGCCGGCCTGTGCGTATGAGTGTGCCTACGCGACCGGGCCCTCGTGTCGGGCGGCGACGGGCTCAGCCGAACGCGACCTGGTAGACGCCGGCTGCGATCGCGCTGCCCAGCAGCGGTCCGACGACCGGGATCCACGCGTAGGTCCAGTCCGAGCCGCCCTTGTTCGGCAGCGGCAGCAGCGCGTGCACGACACGGGGGCCGAAGTCGCGGACCGGGTTGATGGCATACCCGGTGGGGCCGCCCAGCGACAGGCCGATACCGACGACGATGAGCGCCACGATCAGCACCCCGATGCCGGAGAGGCCGACACCCTTGGTGAGGCCCAGGGTCAGGATCGCGATGACGAGCACGAAGGTGGCGATGACTTCGGTGACGAGGTTCTGCAGGGGGTTGCGGATCTCGGGAGAGGTGAAGAAGACACCGTGCACCGGGCCCGGGTCCTCGCTCTTGCGCTCGGCCATCTCCGGGTCGGTGAGCTCCGCGTGGAACTGTCCGTAGTAGACCAGCCACACCAGTACCGCGCCGATCATCGCGCCGAGGAGCTCGCTGGCGAAGTAGAGGGGAACGTCGGCCCACTCCGTGGTGCCCTGGATGGCGAGGCCCAGGGTTACCGCCGGGTTGAGGTGGGCGCCGGAGACCTGGGCGGCGTATCCGCCGGTCAGGACCGCGAATCCCCAGCCGAAGGTGATGGCGACCCAGCCGGCGTTGAACGCCTTGGAGCGCTTGAACGTGACGGCCGCGCAGACACCGCCACCGAGCAGTATGAGCAGGGCGGTACCTATGGTCTCGCTGAAGAAGATGTCGGAACTGGACACCCGCGACTCCTTTGTCCTTTTCCAGATGGGCCAGATGGGAGGGCGGGCCGGGTCTCGTCCACCGTTCGACAATGCCGACCGCCGAGCGGCAGTTTTCTCCCTGGTGGAGGTCCCGTCAAGGGGTGTGACCGAGGACACTCGATGTCATTTCCTGCGGAGGAGAGGTGATCTTGACCTGCGCGCGGACCGGGAACCGGGCGGCTCCCGGAGTTCCTCAGAAGCGCCGGGCGCCCAAGTCGCGGGAGATGGCACGCGCGCAGTCCCGTACGGCCGCGACCAGCCGCGGGCGGAGCTCACCGTCGCCGTTGGCGCCGCCCGCGCCGTTCGTGCCGTTGGCCATGCCATTCGGGCCGTTCGGGCCGTTGGGGTCGTTGGCCGTGCCGGCCGCACCGGCGCCGGCCGCCGCGCCGTTTCCTCCGCTCCCGGCACCCTCGTCGCAGACCCGCTCCACCGCCCCCGTCACGCCCACCGCCCCGACCGGCATCCGGCGCCGGTCCCGGATCGGCGCGGCGATCGACGCCAGCCCCTCCCAGGTCTCCTCGACATCGGCCGCCCAGCCGCGCGCCCGCGTCATCTCCAGCACGTCCTCGAACTCCGCCGGGCCGGTGATCGTACGCTCCGTGAAGCGCTGCCGCTCACTGTCCACCGCCTCGCTGTGGGCCACCGGGTCGTACGCGGAGAGCACCTTGCCCAGCGCGGTGCTGTGCAACGGCTGCATCGCGCCCACCTCCAGCACCTGGCGGCTGTTGTCGGGGCGGAAGACGTGGTGCACGATCAGCACGCCCTGCTGGTGGAAGACACCGAGATAGACGCTCTCGCCGCTGGACCGCGCGAGATCGTCGGCCCAGACCAGGGCACGGGAGCGCAGCTCGTGCACGTCGAGGTAACTGGTGCCCAGCCGCAGCAGCTCCGCGCCCAGCTGGTACTTGCCGGTCGCCCCGTCCTGCTCCACGAAGCCCTCCTGCTGGAGGGTGCGCAGCAGACCGTGCGCGGTGCCCTTGGGCAGCTCCAGCGATGAGGCGATGTCGGAGAGGCCGAGCCGCCGCTCACCACCCGCCAGCAGCCGCAGCAGGGCTGCCGCGCGCTCCAGCGACTGGATGGTCCGGGCCATCAGGCACCTCCCTGACCTGCTCTGCACGAGCCGCGTTGAATCGAGTTCGACAATGCCGAACGGTATCGCTTGATGACGGCGCGTGGTAGTCCGGGCCCAGGGTCGTCCTTGGCCCCCGCCCCGTCCGCCGCGGGTCGCCGCTGTCCGCTTGGCGGAATGTCCGGCCGCACTCTTGTGCCCGCCAGCTACCCTGATCAGGTGCGCCGTCCTCACGGGACCGCCGGACCGCGCATAGCCGACAGCCGTCGCACCCTAGGGAGAACCGTTCATGGCCTCGCCGAGCAGTACGCCCACCACCGCCTTCCCGCGGGCAGCCGCCCTGCGCCAGGCGCTCACCGAGCGCGTGATCGTCGCTGACGGTGCGATGGGGACGATGATTCAGGCGCAGGATCCGAGTCTCGATGACTTCCAGCAGCTCGAGGGCTGCAACGAAATCCTCAATGTGACCCGGCCGGACATCGCCCGGTCGGTGCACGCCGCGTATTTCGAGGCCGGCGTGGACTGCGTGGAGACCAACACCTTCGGCGCGAATCACGCGGCACTCGGCGAGTACGACATCACCGATCGGATCTACGACCTCTCCGAGAAGGGCGCGCGCATCGCCCGGGACGTCGCCGATGAGTTCGAGGCGGACGGCCGCCCCCGGTGGGTGCTGGGTTCGATGGGTCCCGGCACCAAGCTGCCGACCCTGGGGCACGCCCCGTACGCAACGCTGCGTGACGGCTATCAGCAGAACGCTGAGGGCATGATCGCGGGCGGCGCCGACGCGCTGCTGGTGGAGACCACGCAGGACCTCCTGCAGACCAAGGCCGCCATCATCGGGGCCCGCCGGGCGATGGAGGTGGCGGGGGCCGCCGACCTGCCGCTGATCTGCTCGGTCACGGTGGAGACCACCGGAACGATGCTGCTGGGCTCCGAGATCGGTGCGGCACTCGCGGCGCTGGAGCCGCTGGGCATCGACATGATCGGGCTGAACTGCGCGACGGGCCCGGCGGAGATGAGCGAGCATCTGCGCTACCTCGCGCAGCATTCCCGGGTGCCGATCGCGTGCATGCCGAACGCGGGACTGCCGGTGCTGGGGACCGACGGTGCTCACTACCCGCTGACACCGGAGGAGTTGTCCGACGCGCATGAGGGCTTCGTGCGCGACTACGGCCTGTCCCTGGTGGGCGGCTGCTGCGGTACGACGCCGGAGCATCTGCGGCAGCTGGTCGAGCGGGTGCGCGGCAAGGAACAGACCGTGCGTCACCCCCAGCCGGAGGCGGGCGCCGCATCCCTCTATCAGATGGTCCCGTTCCGGCAGGACACCTCGTACATGGCGATCGGTGAGCGGACGAACGCCAACGGGTCGAGGAAGTTCCGCGAGGCGATGCTGGAGGCCCGCTGGGACGACTGCGTGGAGATGGTCCGGGACCAGATCCGCGAGGGTGCCCACATGCTCGACCTGTGCGTCGACTACGTGGGCCGGGACGGCGTCGCCGACATGCGGGAGCTGGCCGGGCGCTTCGCGACCTCCTCCACCCTTCCCCTCGTGCTGGACTCCACCGAAGTCGACGTGCTGCAGGCCGGGCTGGAGATGCTCGGCGGCCGTGCGGTGATCAACTCGGTCAACTACGAGGACGGTGACGGCCCAGAGTCGCGTTTCGCCCGGGTTTCGGCGCTGGCGCGCGAGCACGGCGCGGCGCTGATCGCGCTGACCATCGACGAGGAGGGCCAGGCCCGTACGGCCGAGAACAAGGTCGCCATCGCCGAGCGGATCATCGACGACCTCTCCTCGAACTGGGGGATCAACGAGTCGGACATCCTCGTCGACTGTCTGACCTTCACCATCTGCACCGGCCAGGAGGAATCCCGCAAGGACGGCCTGAACACCATCGAGGCCATCCGGGAGCTGAAGCGGCGCCGCCCGGACGTCCAGACCACGCTGGGGCTCTCCAATATCTCTTTCGGCCTCAACCCGGCCGCGCGGCTCGTACTCAACTCCGTCTTCCTGGACGAGTGCGTCAAGGCGGGGCTCGATTCGGCGATCGTGCATGCCAGCAAGATCCTGCCGATCGCCCGGCTGGAAGAGGAACAGGTCACCACCGCCCTGGACTTGATCTACGACCGGCGCCGGGACGGCTACGACCCGCTGCAGAAGCTGCTGGAACTCTTCGAGGGCGTCGACACCAAGGCGATGAAGGCCAGCCGGGCTGACGAGCTGGCGGCGCTGCCGCTGGACGAACGCCTGCAGCGGCGCATCATCGACGGCGAACGCAACGGCCTGGAAGCCGATCTGGACGAGGCGCTGGCCGGCCGGCCGGCGCTGGAGATCGTCAACGACACGCTGCTGGCGGGCATGAAGGTCGTCGGTGAGCTCTTCGGCTCCGGGCAGATGCAGCTGCCGTTCGTGCTGCAGTCGGCCGAGGTGATGAAGACCGCGGTGGCCTATCTGGAGCCGCACATGGACAAGAGCGACGACGAGGGCAAGGGCACCATCGTGCTGGCCACCGTGCGCGGGGACGTGCACGACATCGGCAAGAACCTCGTCGACATCATCCTGTCCAACAACGGCTACAACGTGGTCAATCTGGGCATCAAGCAGCCCGTCGCCGCGATCCTGGACGCCGCCGAGGAGAACAAGGCCGATGTCATCGGCATGTCCGGGCTGCTGGTGAAATCCACCGTGATCATGAAGGAGAACCTGCAGGAGCTCAACCAGCGCAGCATGGCCGCGGACTTTCCCGTCATCCTGGGCGGTGCCGCCCTCACCCGCGCGTACGTCGAGCAGGACCTGCACGAGATCTATGAGGGCGAGGTGCGCTACGCCCGGGACGCCTTCGAGGGGCTGCGCCTGATGGACGCCCTCATCGGCGTCAAGCGCGGCGTTCCCGGGGCGGTGCTGCCGGAGCTGAAGCAGCGCCGCGTGCCCAAGCGGCCGGCGTCCGCCGAGGG
>NZ_JBOHCV010000090.1:0-6235 GCF_050698815.1 Streptomyces sp. | reverse complement strand
CTACACGCGCATCCTGCGCTACATCAAGCCCGACCACGTGCATGTCTTCGCCAAGGGCCGGATCGCCGAGTCCGGCGGCCCGGAGCTGGCGGACAAGCTGGAGGAAGAGGGCTACGAGGAGTACGTGAAGGGAGGCGCCGCTTCGTGAACGATGTGACGCTTCCGGGTCTGCTCGACACCGAGGCGATCCGCAAGGACTTCCCGATCCTGGACCGCACGGTCCACGACGGCCAGAAGCTGGTGTACCTGGTCAACGCGGCGACCTCGCAGAAGCCGCGCCAGGTGCTCGACGCGATGAGCGACTACAACGAGCGGCACAACGCCAACGTCCACCGCGGCGTGCACGTCCTCGCCGAGGAGGCCACGGCGCTGTACGAGGGCGCGCGCGACAAGGTCGCGGGCTTCATCAACGCGCCCAGCCGTGACGAGGTGGTCTTCACCAAGAACGCCTCGGAGTCGCTCAACCTCGTGGCGAACATGCTGGGCTGGGCCGACGAGCCGTACCGCGTGGAGCACGACACCGAGATCGTCATCACGGAGATGGAGCACCACTCCAACATCGTGCCGTGGCAGCTGCTTTCGCAGCGCACGGGAGCGAAGCTGAAGTGGTTCGGTCTCACCGACGACGGCCGGCTGGATCTGTCCGCCGTCGACGAGGTCATCACGGAGAAGACCAAGGTCGTCTCCTTCACGCTGGTCTCCAACATCATGGGCACCATCAACCCGGTCGACGCCATCGTCCGGCGTGCCCAGGAGGTCGGTGCCCTCGTCGTCGTCGACGCATCGCAGGCGGCCCCGCACATGGTGCTGGACGTGCAGGCGCTGCAGGCCGACTTCGTCGCCTTCACCGGGCACAAGATGTGCGGCCCGACGGGCATCGGGGTGCTGTGGGGCCGGCAGGAACTGCTCGACGACCTGCCGCCGTTCCTCGGCGGCGGCGAGATGATCGAGACGGTCACGATGAGCGCGTCCACCTACGCGCCCGCCCCGCACAAGTTCGAGGCGGGCACGCCGCCGATCGCCCAGGCGGTCGGGCTGGGCGCGGCCGTGGACTACCTCTCGGCCATCGGCATGGACAAGATCGAGGCGCATGAGCACGCGTTGACCACCTACGCCGTGCGGAAGCTCCAGGAGATCCCCGACCTGCGGTTCATCGGCCCCACCACGGCCGAGGACCGGGGCGCGGCGATCTCCTTCACGCTCGGTGACATCCACCCGCACGATGTCGGCCAGGTGCTGGACGAACAAGGCATCGCGGTCCGGGTCGGCCACCACTGCGCGCGGCCGGTCTGCCTGCGGTACGGAATTCCCGCGACCACGCGGGCGTCGTTCTATCTGTACTCCACCCCGGCCGAGATCGACGCCCTGGCCGCGGGTGTGGAACACGTACGGAACTTCTTCGGTTAGACCGGGACAGCGACTGAGGACTGAACGGACGGACTGACTCGTGAAGCTCGATTCGATGTACCAGGAAGTGATCCTGGACCACTACAAGCATCCGCACGGCCGCGGCCTGCGCGACGGCGACGCCGAGGTGCACCACGTCAACCCCACCTGCGGTGACGAGATCACCCTGCGGGTGCGGTACGAGGGCGACACCATCAAGGACGTCAGCTACGAGGGCCAGGGCTGCTCCATCAGCCAGGCCAGTGCCTCGGTGCTGAACGAGCTGCTGGTCGGCAAGGAGCTGAGCCAGGCCCGGACGATCCAGGGAGCCTTCCTGGAGCTGATGCAGTCCAGGGGCAAGATCGAGCCGGATGACGCCATGGAAGAGGTGCTGGAGGACGCGGTCGCCTTCGCCGGGGTCTCGAAGTACCCGGCGCGCGTCAAGTGTGCTCTGC
This sequence comes from Streptomyces sp., assembly GCF_050698815.1. Lineage (GTDB taxonomy): Bacteria > Actinomycetota > Actinomycetes > Streptomycetales > Streptomycetaceae > Streptomyces. Next base: position 4,394 of record NZ_JBOHCV010000090.1, on the reverse strand, counting down.
TCAGCTGGATGGCATGGAAGGACGCCACCGCCCAGGCCCTGGGCGAGGACTCGGTAAAGGAGAAGACGGCATGACCGGGACCACCGCGAAGCCCGCGAGTGAGGAAGAGGTCCGCGAGGCGCTGCTCGACGTCGTCGACCCCGAGCTGGGCATCGACGTCGTCAACCTGGGCCTGATCTACGGGGTCCACGTCGACGAGTCGAACGTCGCCACCCTCGACATGACGCTCACCTCGGCGGCCTGTCCGCTGACCGACGTCATCGAGGACCAGGCCAAGTCCGCAACCGAGGGCATCGTCAGCGAACTGAAGATCAACTGGGTCTGGATGCCCCCGTGGGGCCCGGACAAGATCACCGACGACGGCCGCGAGCAGCTCCGGGCGCTGGGCTTCAACGTCTGAACGGTTCGCCCCACGAGCGGTCGCGCACACACAACGGTCCTGCTTCAGCGATGCTGAGGCAGGACCGTTGTGTATATCAGGTCACCCTTGAAGCCTGGTCCGTGTACGGGCGTACACATCGTTGTGTACGATCGTACGCATGGTCTACGTGATGCTCGCGGGCGCGATTCTGGCGGAGGTCCTGGGGACCACGGCGATGAAGTACAGCGACGGGTTCAGCAAGCTGTGGCCCTCGCTGGGCACGGCGCTGGGTTACACCGTCGCCTTCGCGCTCCTCGCACAGACGCTCAAGTCGATGTCCGTCGGCACGGCCTACGCGATCTGGGCCGGGGTCGGCACCGCCGCGATCGCCGCCATCGGCATGCTCTTCCTCGGCGAGGCGGCCACCCTCGCGAAGATCACCGGCGTGGCGCTGGTGATCGCCGGGGTCGTCGTACTCAACCTCGGCGGGGCCCACTGATGCCACGTCGTCACGATCCCGAGCGCCGTCAGCGCATCATCGACGCCGCCATCCGGATCGCCGAAGCCAAGGGCATCGCCGGGTTGAGCCACCGCACCGTCGCGGCCGAGGCCGACGTCCCGCTCGGCTCGACCACGTACCATTTCGCCAGCCTCGACGATCTGCTGATCGCCGCCCTGGAGCAGGTCAACAGCCAACCGCGCTGCGCCGTCATCGGCTGGGAGGACGGCCTCACCGCGGTGGGGATCCCCGGCGGAGTGCCGCTCGCGGACGCGCTCACCCAGCTGCTGGAGGAGTACGCGCACGGGGGCCGAGGCCGCATCCGCCTCGAATACGAGCTCTATCTCGCCGCGCTGCGCCGCCCACGTCTCCAGCCGCTCGCCGCCGGCTGCGTCGACGAGATGACCGAGATGATCGGCCGCCACACCTCCGACCTCGCCACCGCGCGCGTACTGGTCGCGCTGATCGATGGCCTGCTGCTGCAACTGCTGCTCACCGACCGCCCCTTCGACCGTGCAGAGGTACGGGCGGCGCTGGCCCGCGTCACGGGCGAGCGCTGAGTGCGGCACGGGGGCCGCCGGGGCGGTGCCGGGACCGGTTGGCCTTCGCCGCAGGGCGGCGGATAGCGTGCGACGTATGAGCGAAGCAGCCACCACCCTCCCCCAGGCCGAGGACGGCCTGGGAGGTACCCCCACCGGCGTCGTCGCCGCCGGACTCGCCACCGTCGCCGGGGGAATCGTCCTGGACACCTGGTTCCCCGCCCCCGAACTGGTCGCCGGCCCCGGCGAACCGGCCGGGAGTGAGCGGCTGAGCCCCGAGCGTGCCGTAGAGGAGCTGGGGGAGGCCGCGGCGAAGGCGCTCGGCAGCGACCCGGTGCGCGGCGTCGAGACCGTGGCCGTACGGACGGTCATCGCCTCCCTCGAGGACAAGCCGCTGGACGCCCACGACGCGTACCTGCGGCTGCACCTGCTCAGCCGCCGTCTCGTGCGGCCGCACGGACAGAACCTGGACGGCCTGTTCGGGCTGCTCGCCAACGTCGCCTGGACCAGCCTCGGCCCCGTCCCGGTCGACCGGCTGGAGCAGGTGCGGCTCGCCGCCCGCGCCGCGGGCAAACACCTGAGCGTCACCAGCGTCGACAAGTTCCCCCGCATGACGGATTACGCCATGCCGACGGGCGTACGCATCGCCGACGCCGACCGCGTCCGGCTCGGCGCGCACCTGGCCGAGGGCACCACCGTCATGCACGAGGGCTTCGTCAACTTCAACGCGGGCACCCTCGGCACCTCGATGGTCGAGGGCCGCATCAGCGCCGGTGTCGTCGTCGGAGACGGCTCCGACGTGGGCGGCGGCGCCTCGATCATGGGCACCCTCTCCGGCGGCGGCAAGCAGACCATTTCCGTCGGCGAGCGCTGCCTGCTGGGGGCCGAGGCCGGTGTCGGCATCTCGCTCGGCGACGACTGCATCGTCGAGGCAGGCCTGTACGTCACGGCCGGTACGCGCGTGACTCTGCCCGACGGACAGATCGTCAAGGCTGTGGAGCTGTCGGGCGCCGACAACTTCCTCTTCCGCCGCAACTCCACCACCGGCACCGTCGAGGTCCTCCAGCGCACCGGCTCCTGGGGCGGCCTGAACGAAGCCCTGCACAGTAACTAGCCGAGTTCTGTTCGCATGTCCGTAGGCCATAGGCTTACGGACATGCGTGATCTCGCGGCGGGGATTCGGTATCTGGGGCGCGGCCAGCGATGGGCCGCCGGGCACGGGCGGTGGTTCGGCTTCGGCCTGCTGCCCGCACTGATCACTCTCGTGGTGTACGCGGCGGCCCTCACCGCGCTCGCCTTCTTCACCGATGACATCGCCGTCTGGGCCACGCCCTTCGCCGACGACTGGGGCTCGCCCTGGCAGACCGTCCTGCGCACCCTCTTCGCGGTGCTGCTCTGGCTCGCCGGACTGCTCCTGTCGGTGCTCACCTTCACCGCTGTCACGCTGCTGGTCGGCGACCCCTTCTACGAGAAGCTGTCCGAGCGGGTCGAGGAGTCGGAGGGCGGCTGCCCTCCCGGCCTGGACCTGCCGCTGTGGCGCGAGCTGTGGAGGTCGCTGCGTGACAGCCTGTACGTGCTCTCGCGCGCCCTCCTCTTCGCCGTACCGCTCTTCCTGCTCGGCTTCGTGCCCGTCATCGGGCAGACCCTCGTCCCGGCACTCGGCTTCTGCGTCTCCGGCTTCTTCCTCACCCTGGAACTGGTCTCGGTCGCCATGCAGCGCCGCGGCATCCCCGTACGCGAACGGCTGCGCCTCCTGCGCACCCGCAAGGCGCTCGCCCTCGGCTTCGGCGTCCCGCTCGTGCTGATGTTCATGGTCCCGCTGCTCGCGGTCGTGCTGATGCCGGGTGCGGTGGCGGGTGCGGCGCTGCTCGTTCGGGACCTGACGGGAGAGGCGGCGGAGGCGGAGCAGGCGGACGACGGTGCGGACGCGGGCGCGCCGCAGTGGCCGGCCGCACACTGACGAGCGGGTGATCAAACGGCCAGGGCGGGTGCCGGCTGCTCCTGGCCCGTGATGTGGCGGAGGGTGTCCGCCAGGTGGGAAGTGAGCTCGGCGCCTGCCGCGAGAAGCGGGCCGCGAACCGGGCCGCCGGGGAGGCCCGTCGCGTTCAGAAGAGCCTTCGTCGTCACCGTGCCCGGTGTGCCGGAGGCCATCACCGCCGCGATCAGGGGGACCAGCGCCAAGTGGCGGGCGGCGGCCTCCGCGGGATCGCTGGACTCGTGCGCGTCCAGCACCGAACGGACCTGCCTGCCCGCGACATTGGCGACCGTGCTCACATAGCCGGAGCCGCCGATGGCCAGCAGCGGCAGGTTGAGCTCCTCGCATCCGGAGGAGTAGGCCAGCCCGGTCTCCGCCATCACCCGAGCCGACTTCAGCAGGTCGTACGCGCAGTCCTTGACCCCCTGAACGCGCGGGTGTTCGGCGAGCCGGAGCAGGGTCTCGGCGGTCAGCGGCGTGCCGGTACGGGCCGGGATGTCGTAGAGCAGCACCGGCAGGTCCGTCGCGTCGGCGATCGCCCGCAGGTGCTGGAGGACGGCCTCCTGTCCGGGCCGGGAGTAGTAGGGCGTGACGGCCAGCACGCCGTGCGCGCCCGCCGTCCCGGCGGACCGGGCCAGCGCGGCCGAGTGACGGGTGTCGGCGCTCCCGACACCCGTGGTGACGCGGGCACGGTCGCCGACGGCGTCGACGACCGCCCGTACCAGCTCGGTCTTCTCCTCGTCGGAGGTCGTCGGAGCCTCGCCCGTCGTGCCGTTGAGCACGAGACCGTCACAGCCGCCCGCGTCCACCAGGTGCACCGCGAGCCGTTGGGCGCCGTCGAGATCGAGGGCGCCGTCGGCGGTGAAGGGGGTGATCATGGCGCAGGCGGCGCGGCCGAAGGGATGCGGGCGGGAAGACCGGCGTGGCGGCGTGGCTGTCATGCCACGGAGTGTGCGGCTCCCGGCCGTTCAGGTCCACTAAGATCGGCTGCGTGGACTGTTCAGCAACACTGAACAGTCC
>NZ_JBOHCV010000089.1:0-5236 GCF_050698815.1 Streptomyces sp. | reverse complement strand
ACTTGGTGGTGGTGTTCGGTGCTGTTGTGTGCCCGGGTGGTGTTCGAGCGGTCCTTCGTTGCCGGCCTCACCTGTCGGCTGTCGGCCGCGCTCTTCCTGCTGTCATCCGTAGACGAGGCGGCGCAGTTGCCGCAGTGAGAGGTCGGGGGGCGCTACCGCACGGCGCGGCAGCTCCGACGAGATCCGGGCGAAGATCTCCGTGTTGGCCAGCCCCCTGGACTGCAGCTCGCGATGGCGGCGGCGTACATACTCCTCGGTCGTCTCGTCGAAGTACGCCAGTACGTCCAGGACGATCCGGGCCGCCTCGCCGCGTCGGAGCGGCGTGGTGCGGACCAGGTGGTCGATGAGGTCGTCGTGGACCGGCGTACGGACTTCCAGCACACCTTGATATTGCGGGCTCGGCGTAGGGAACGCAAGAATGCTGCCCGATATCGGGCAAGCCGTGTCGACTATGGCGGACAGTGAACAGTCGGTGACGCTCTGCTCTCACGTCGTGCCCGTGTGGCCCGGGTCCAGCCGGATCCAGCCGGGTCCAAGTGGTCTACACCTTGACCGGTCCTGAGGGGCGCGATACGAGTGTGACGGTTCCGTCGCTCCATGCACGTGCCACGGCCATGCAGCCGCCCCTCCCTGCGTGCGCCTCCATGAACGAAGCCCATCGAAGGGATCGCTCGTGAGACGAATCCGGCAGCTGCTGCTCTGCGCCGCTCTCCTCGCCACCGCTCTGCCCGGCTCCTTCACGGCAGCCGCCGACCAGCCCGCCGACCCGCCCGCCGGTCAGGAACAGCAGCCCAGGCCGCTGGACCAGGTCATACCCGCCCCCGCGTCCGTACGGGCGGGTGGTGCGCCGTTCAGCATCGGCGAGCGGACCGTGATCCGGGTGCCGGGCGCCTCGGACGAGGCCCGGCGGATCGGCGGCCAACTCGCCGCGCTGCTGCGCCCGTCCACCGGCTACGAGCTGCCGGTCACCGCCAGGCCGGGCGATGACGGCATCCAGCTGAAGCTCCTGCGCGACGGCGCCGGTGCGGACGCCCGTAAGTCCGCCCTGGGGGTGGAGGGTTACCGCCTGAAGGTCTCCCCGCGGGCCGCCGTGATCAGCGCGCCCACCGGCACGGGGCTCTTCCACGGCATCCAGACGCTGCGCCAACTTCTCCCCGCGCAGGTCGAGTCGCGCACCGAACAGCCCGGACCATGGCGGGTGGCCGGCGGCACCATCACCGATACGCCGCGCTACGCCTACGGCGGCGCGATGCTCGACGTCTCCCGGCACTTCTTCGGCGTCGACGAGGTCAAGCGCTACATCGACCAGCTTGCCCTGTACAAGATCAACAAGCTCCATCTGCATCTCTCCGACGACCAGGGCTGGCGGATCGCCATCGACTCCTGGCCGCGGCTGGCCGGCTATGGCGGCGGCAGCGAGGTCGGCGGCGGACCCGGCGGCTTCTACACCAAGGCCGACTACCGGGAGATCCTGCGGTACGCCGCCGACCGGCGGCTGACCGTCGTCCCCGAAATCGACATGCCCGGCCATACGAACGCCGCGCTCGCCTCCTACGCCGAGCTGAACTGCGACGGCGTCGCCCCGCCCCGCTACACCGGCACCGAGGTCGGCTTCAGCTCGCTGTGCGTACCGCTGCCGGTGACCTACGACTTCGTCGACGACGTGGTGCGCGAACTGGCCGCGATGACACCGGGTCGGTATCTGCACATCGGCGGCGACGAGGCGCACTCGACCAGCCACGAGGACTACGTCGCCTTCATGGAACGGGCGCAGAAGACCGTCGCGAAGTACGGCAAGACCGTGATCGGCTGGCATCAGCTCACCGGAGCCGAGCCCGCCGAGGGGGCCGTCGCACAGTACTGGGGCACGACGGGGGAGGAGAAGGAGGTCGCCGAGGCCGCGAAGAAGGGCACCCGGCTGATACTGTCCCCGGCCAACCGCGCCTACCTCGACATGCAGTACAACGAGGACACTCCGCTCGGGCTGCACTGGGCGGGATACGTGGAGGCCGAGCAGTCCTACGACTGGGACCCGGGCAGTTACATCAAGGGCGCCCCCGGCGACGCCGTGTTCGGGGTCGAGGCGCCGCTGTGGTCGGAGACGCTGGAGAACAGCCGGCACATCGAGTTCATGGCCTTCCCGCGGCTGCCGGGTATCGCGGAACTCGGGTGGTCGCCCGCTTCGACGCACGACTGGAACGCCTACCGGGTGCGGCTGGCCCAGCAGGGCCCGCGCTGGGACGAGCTGGGCATGGAGTACTGGCGCTCCCCGCAGGTCCCCTGGCCGGGCGGCGGCGGCTGACCGGGCGACGGCGGCTGACCGGCTGACGGCGGCTGACCGGCCGGTCCAGGCCTGTCAGCCGCTGTTGCTCCCACCCGGTACGTATCCGCCGCCGATCGCACGGCGCAGGCGCCGCGCGTCGTCCTCGACGCGGTGCACGACGCTGCCGGCCCGCCCACGGGGGACGGCCGGGGGCGGCGCGGTGCCGGTCAGGCGGGTGCGCCGAGGGTCAGAAGGTGAGCCCAAGTTCCCTGGCGACGAGCATCCGCTGGACCTCGCTCGTCCCCTCGCCGATCTCCAGGATCTTCGAGTCCCGCCACATCCGGGCCACCGGATACTCGTTCATGAAGCCGTAGCCGCCGTGGATCTGGGTGGCCTCGCGGGCGTTGGTCACCGCGATCTCGGAGGAGTACAGCTTGGCCAGCGCGGCCTGCTTCTTGAACGGCTCGCCGAGGATCAGCCGGGACGCCGCGTCCCGCCAGGACACCCGTGCGGTGTGGGTCCGCATTTCCATGTCGGCCAGCTTGAACTGAATGGCCTGGTTGGCGCCGATGGGTTTGCCGAACGCCTGCCGCGTCTTGGCGTAGCCGACGGACTCGTCGACGCAGCCCTGGGCCAGGCCGGTGGCCAGCGCCGAGATCGCGATCCGGCCCTCGTCGAGGATGCGCAGGAACTGGGCGTAGCCGCGGCCCTCCTCGCCGAGCAGGTTCGCCGCCGGGACCCGCACGTCGGAGAAGGACAGCTCGCGGGTGTCCGAGGCGTTCCAGCCGACCTTGGAGTAGGGGGCGGCGACCGTGAAGCCCGGGGTGCCGGAGGGGACGATGATGGTCGAGATCAGCGGTGCGCCGTCGTCCTTGCGGCCGGTGACGGCGGTGACGGTGACCAGGCCCGTGATGTCGGTGCCGGAGTTGGTGATGAAGCACTTCGTGCCGTTGATCACCCACTCTCCGGTCTGCTCGTCGCGTACGGCGGTCGTACGGGTGCCGCCGGCGTCCGAGCCGCACTCGGGCTCGGTCAGGCCGAAGGCGCCCAGCAGTTCGCCGGAGCACAGCCGGGGCAGCCACTCGCGCTTCTGCTCCTCGGTGCCGAAGCGGAAGATGGGCATCGCGCCGAGGGAGACCCCGGCCTCCAGGGTGATGGCCACCGAGGAGTCGACGCGGGCCAGCTCCTCCAGGGCGATGCAGAGCGCGAGATAGTCGCCGCCCATGCCGCCGTACTCCTCGGGGAAGGGCAGGCCGAACAGGCCCATCTCGCCCATCTGGCGCACGATCTCGTACGGGAACTCGTGCCGCTCGTAGAACTCCCCGATCCTGGGGGCGACGACCTTCTGAGCGAACTCCTCGACGGTGCTGCGGAGTTCCTCGTGTTCGGAGGAGAGGCGGTGGTCGAGAGACATGATGGTCACTGCTCCTTGTGGGAGGGCTGGTCGGTGCCCGGGCCGGTGTCCGCGCCGGTGAGCGCGCGCACGGTGCGGGACGGGCTGGGGCGGCCCAGTCGGCCGGCCATCCAGTCGCTGGTGTCGGTGAGGCGGGCCAGGTCGACCCCGGTGTCGATGCCGAGGCCCCGCAGCATCCAGACGAGGTCCTCGGTGGCGAGATTTCCGGTGGCGCTCTTCGCGTACGGGCAGCCGCCGAGGCCGCCCGCGGAGGCGTCGACGGTGGCCACACCGTGCTGAAGTGCGGCGAGGGTGTTGGACAAGGCCTGGCCGTAGGTGTCGTGGAAGTGGACGGCGAGCTGCCCGGTGGGCACCCCTGCCTCGTTCAACGCGGCGAGCAGCGCGGAGACATGGCCCGGGGTGGCGACGCCGATGGTGTCGCCGAGGCTCAGCTCGTCGCAGCCCATCTCGAGCAGGGCGCGGCAGACACCGACGACCTGGGCGAGCGGGACGGCGCCTTCCCAGGGGTCGCCGAAGCACATGGAGACGTAGCCGCGCACCCACTGTCCTTCCGCCTTGGCCCGGGTGACCACAGGCTCGAACATCGCCAGGGACTCCGACAGCGTGCGGTTCAGGTTGGCCTTGGCGAAGGACTCGGTGGCGCTGGCGAAGACGGCGATGTCCCGGCACCCGTGTGCCACGGCCCGCTCCAGGCCGCGCGCGTTGGGCACCAGCACGGGCAGCCGCAGATCTCGGGGGAGGTCGCTTATCAGCGGCATGAGCTGTTCCGCGTCGGCGAGTTGGGGCACCCACTTGGGGTGTACGAAGCTGGTGGCCTCGATGGTGCGGAGGCCGGCGTCGCGCAGCCGGTGGATGAACTCGGCCTTCACCTCGACGGGCACGGTCGATTGCTCGTTCTGCAGCCCGTCGCGCGGGCCGACCTCGTAGATCCGCACCTCGGGCGGCAGTCCGCCGGCCGGGAACCGTGTGGGCAGACCGTCGGTCATGCTTCCGCCTCCATCTCGTTCTCTTCGGCGGGTTCGGCGGCCGCGGCGGGGTGCGGCTCCACGACGGCGAGCACCTGGTCCATGGCGACCGTGCTGCCCGCCGTGACGTCCAGTTCGGTGACCGTCCCGTCGTAGGGGGCGGTGATGACGTGCTCCATCTTCATCGCCTCGACGACGAGCAGGCTCTGCCCCGCGGTGACCTGGTCACCGGCGGCGGCCTTGACGACGGTGACGGTGCCCGGCATGGGCGCGGTCAGCGCGTCGGCGCCGTGCGCCCCCGCCCCGCCGCGGAGGGCCGCCGCGACGGGGTCGTGGTCCTGTACGTGCCAGCTGTCCCCGTCCCGGCCGAGCCAATGGCCGGCCCCGGAGGGGGCGTGGGCCAGCGGAACGCTGAGGCCGTCCCACTCGAGCCGCACCCGGTCCGGGCAGGCGTCGTCCGCCAGCCGTGCGGCGTGCGGCTCTTCTTCGCCGACGGCCTCGCCGACCCGGACCTGCGCGTCGCGGGAGTGCCCCCGCACCCGGACGGCCACCGGGTCGTGGCCCGGCACGCGCAAGTGGTGCACGGTCCAGGCC
>NZ_JBOHCV010000088.1:0-6991 GCF_050698815.1 Streptomyces sp. | reverse complement strand
CGAGGAGGCGGCACCCCTGCACGAGCTGCACCTGCTGACCACGAAGCCGTTCATCTACGTCTTCAACGTCGACGAGGAAGAGCTCACCGACGACGCCTTCAAGGCGGACCAGCGCGCACTGATCGCCCCCGCCGAGGCCGTCTTCCTCAACGCCAAGCTCGAGGCCGACCTCACCGAGCTGGACGACGACGAGGCACTGGAACTCCTGCAGACCGTCGGCCAGGACGAGCCGGGCCTGGCCACGCTCGCCCATGTCGGCTTCCGCACCCTCGGCCTGCAGACGTACCTCACTGCCGGTCCGAAGGAGTCCCGCGCCTGGACGATCAAGAAGGGCGCCACCGCCCCCGAGGCCGCGGGAGTGATCCACACGGACTTCCAGCGCGGCTTCATCAAGGCGGAGGTCATCTCCTTCGACGACCTGGTCGCCGCGGGCTCCGTCCCCGAGGCCCGCGCCAAGGGCAAGGCCCGCATGGAGGGCAAGGACTACGTGATGCGCGACGGCGACGTGGTGGAGTTCCGCTTCAACGTGTAGCGGGCGACTCAGCACGGCTTCGCTGACCTGGCAGACATGCAGCTCAGAGGGGGTCGGGTCCTTCGGGCCCGGCGCCCTTATCATGCCCGTGCCGGATGAATTCACGACGGAACCGGCAAGCGAATGGTTCAGGTGGTGCCATGAGTGTGCTGTTTGTCGATGGCTGGTTCGGTCCTGATGACGGGGACTGGCAGGAGCTTTGGGCCGACAGACTGTGCGACGCCGAGAGGCTGACACAGGACGACTGGGTACGGCCCGAGCGGCAGGCTTGGGTGGCCCGATTGGACCAGGCAATCGCTGAGTGTCCCCGGCCACCCGTGTTGATCGCGCACAGCCTGGGCTGCGTCACAGTGGCCCACTGGGTAGCCGACGGCGCAGGCCGTTCCATCAGAGCCGCCATGCTGGTGACGCCGGCCGACGTCGAGTACAACAGCGAGACCGAAATCCAGGGTTTCACCCCGATTCCCCGGCTGCCATTCCCCTTCCCGACGATGGTGGTCGCCAGCAGCAACGACCGCTGGATGGCGCCGGAACGCGCCCGGTCCTTTGCCGATTCCTGGTGTGCGCAGTTCGCCGATGCCGGCGACGTGGGACACCTGACGGTGAACGAGGGCTACGGACCCTGGCCACTCGGAGAAGAGCTGCTGGAGGAATTCCTCGCATCAACGATGAGCCAGACCCGAGAGGCTCCGCTGAAGTGCCGCAACGGCGCCAACGCCGCCGATATCGTCTGATCCAGCCCGGACGTGCTCCCGATGAGCCGGAGGGAGGGCGCGGACTCGGGCGGGACGGCTGGTCCCCTGGGGCGGCGGCTATTGCGGAGGGCTTCCGTTGTGGGGCCGGGCGGGCATGCGCAGGGCGAGGATGGCGATGTCGTCATGGCCGTCGCCGGGGTGCTGGTCGGCGAGGGTCTGGCACAGCTCGTCCAGCGGCAGGTGGGCGCTGCGGTCTGCGATCGCGACAAGAGAGGTCAGGCCGACGTCGATGGGCTGGTCGTGCCGTTCGACCAGCCCATCGGTGAAGAAGATCACCGTGGCGCCCTCGGGCAGGGAGTGGATGCTGTCGAAGCGGGGCCGGTCGGGATCGACGCCGAGCGGCAGGCCGGGCTCGGTGTTCAGGTACTCGGCCATGCCGTCGGTGGTGAGCAGCAGCGGCGGGAGGTGGCCTGCGCTGCTCCACAGCAGCTGCCAGCCGTGGCGGCGCGGCTCGATGCGGGCCACGCACGTGGTGGTGACCAGGTTCTCGTTGATCGCGCGCAGCGTCCGGTCGAGCGTGGTCAGCACCGAGCCTGGCGTGGCGGGCCGGTCGTACAGCAAGGCGCGCAGCATGCTGCGGATCTGGGCCATCGCGGCAGCGGCATTCAGGCTGTGCCCGGCGACGTCGCCGATCACGGCGCCGACAGCGTCGCCGGGCAGTGGGACCGCGTCATACCAGTCCCCGCCCAGCTGCTCGGCGACGGCGGCGGGCTGGTATACGGCGGCTGCCTCGAAAGGGGCCAGGTCCGGCAGCTTCGGCAGCAGCAGCCGCTGGAAGCGTTCGGCTTCCCGCTCGGCGTGCCATCGGCGCGTCACGTCCCGCAGCGAGACGACACGCAGCGGCTCGCCGTGCACGGTGGCCGCGGCGGTGCGCATTTCGACAACTCTGACGCCGCCCCCGGGCTGCATCAGCTCCACCTGTGTCGACTGGCCGGCGACGACCGGGAAGCCGAAAGGGGCGCGCAGGACCTCCCGGGCGGTGCGGCCGAAAAGCTCTGTCGCGGCCGGATTGCACAGCCGGACGATCCCCTGATCATCCACGGCGATGATCCCGTCAGCAGACGCGGAGACGACCAGGTCGCCGAGGTCGTCGCCGAGGTCGCCTCCGGGTCCGTCGGTCCCGGTACGCAGGTCGCCCCCCTCGCCCCGGCGCGAGGCCCGCTCAGAAGTCATCGCCGACGAAGCCAGGCCACGGCGGCGTGTCCACGCCGGCGAACGGGGCGCCGATGTGCATGCCGTCTGCGTCGATGGAGACCTGGCGCACGGTCTCGTCGTGGGCGGAGGCGCGGTTTTGCACGACGGCTACGGTGCGCTGGATCGTCCCGGCCGTCTGGAAGTACCGCAGTGCGATGGTGACGTCGGCGAGGCTGGCCACTTCGCGCGCGATCGAGGGTGTCTGCGCGGGTGTGAACCGGCTGGTGGGGGCCGAGGTGAACAGGGTGGTGATGCGGCGCTCGCGGACGACCGCGCCCAGCGCGATCACCAGGTCGAGCAGCGCCCGTGGCGTGCAGATGCGTTCCAGCGCGGACAGGGTGTCGATGACCAGGCGCTCGGGCTCGAAATCCATCACGGCCCGCCTGATCCGGATGAAGTAGTCCTCCAAGGAGGCCACCTCAGGGTAGTCACACACCACGCGCAGCAGGCCGCGTTCTTCCATGGCCTCCAGGTCGATTCCCCAGCCGGCGGTGTTGCGCTTCACCTGCTCGCGGGTCTCGTCGAATGAGAACCCCAAGCAGCGCTCCCCCGCTGCGACACCGGCCTCCAAGAACTTCAGACTGGTCAGCGTCTTGCCGGCCCCGGAGGGCCCGGACAGCAGGACGACCGCGTCCCGGTAGAACCCGCCGCCGCACATCTGATCCAGCTCGGGGACGCCGGAGGACACGCGGGTACTGGAGGCGGGTGCGGCCTGCATACCGAGGAAAGCGAGGGGGATGACAACGAACCCGTCGTGCGGGTCGATGGTGAACAGCCATTCCCCCGTGCGATGCGCGGAACCGCGGAACTTGACGATCTCGATGGTGCGGCGCCGCTGTTCCTGAGCCAGCACATTGCGCAGGATGATCACGTTGTCGACGACGAATTCCTCGACGTCATAACGGGACACGCCGTCGTACTCGCTGCGCCGCTCGGCTGTGATGACCGAGGTGACCCCGAGCGCTTTCAGTGCGTCAGCGATCCGGTGGATCTCCCGGCGGATGATCCCGATATCGACGAACTGGGCGAACACAGCCCCCAGCGAGTCCAGCACCACCCGGGTGGCGCCGACCCGGCGGACCGCGTGCTCGATGCGGGCCGTCAGCGCGCCGAAATCATAGGCGCCGATGACGGACGCTTCCTCACCCTGGCTGTCGCCGGCGTCGACGAACGCCCACTTGCGCTCCGCTTCCCACTGCTCGAGCGGAAAGCCCAGCGAGGCGAAGTTGCGGCGGATCGCCTCCGGCGCCTCCTCGAAAGTGACGAACACTCCCGGCTGGTCGTACTTCTCGATCCCGCGGGCGAGCCACTCCACGGCAAAGATCGTCTTACCGGTGCCGGTCGTGCCGGTGACCAGGGTCGGCCTGCCCGCCGGCAGCCCGCCGATCGCTACCTGGTCGAACCCGTTGATCCCGGTGGGAATCCGTTCGATCGAGTCCGCGTCAGTCACCGGCCACCTCCTCTTGGTGTCGGCCACCGTCCGCCTCCATCTCCTCCCGGACTTCCCGCGGCCCACCCGGCAGACCCAGCGCGTTCGCCACTCTCGGAGGGTCGGACAGGTCCCCGATCACCCGCAGCTGCGGCAGCGGCATAAGCCTGACGACAGTCGGCGTGGCCAGGATCCGCTGCTCCTCCGCCAGCCCGGGCTGCGCCACCACATCCACCACTTCCAACTCGTAGCCGCCCGGCAGCCGCGCCCCGGCCAGTGCACGCAGATTCGCCTCGGCAGCGCTGGACCGCTCCGACTGCCCAGCCACGTACAGGCGGAACGCGTAGCCCGCCATCACCTGTCCGCCCTCCCCGCTCGCTCGGAAAGCGAAGGTCCCCCTGCTCGGTGATCACACCCTGCGCTGCGGCCCCCGCCTCCCCGCTTTCCTGTGACGTCCATCCAGGCACCTGCCCTTTCCAGCCTGGGGAGCACCCGAGAGCTTCACCAGAAAGACACACCGCACAGCCCATACAGGAGGCAGGAGCGCCAGTACCCGCCGAGCCATCGACCCCCGAACCGGCGGGCTGCTCCGCCCTCACACCGTCACACGGCATACCACCGGGCGCGAGCAGGGAGCGGCCATGCCGGTACTGGCGGAGGCACTCGTGCCGCAGTCGGCGTTTCAAGCGGCTGGGCGCAGCGCTGTCGTCGGGATTTTGGCTGCCGGCAGCGAGGACGGCACCGCAACCAGCTCCCGATGGGCCGGAGGGAGGGCGTTCAGGGCAGGGGTGTGGCTGGAGAGACTTCCTGTCGGTGGACGATGAGGTCGAACCAGTCGGCGGGGGTGCTGCCGGTCATGGTGGACGACGGGCCGAGTGACGGGTCGCCGCGGGTGACCATGGATGCGTTGAGCCAGTCCCGGACCCGGGCGGGAACGTTCTTGCCGGGGGCGAGGAGGAACTGGCTGTGATCGACGCCGCCGAGCGGCGCTTCGAACCAGTCGTCCGCGGCCGGGGGCAGGTCGATGGGGTTGCCGGGTGTCGCGTCCATGCTGCCTCGGTCGAAGGTGTAGCCGATGGTGACGTATCGGTCCCGGTACCAGTCGTCCAGGTACGAGCCGACGCCGGCGAAGCGGACGTCGGGGGCGGACGGCGCCGTGATGGCGAGGTCGGGGGCGTCTGCGGTGTGCGCGGCGGCCGCCCAGTAGATCACTTTGTCGCCGCTGAACCGTTGCCACCACCTCAGGTTCTCCGCGGCGCGTGCATCGCGGTAGGCGTAGACCTCCTCCCGCGGCAGGGAGAACGCCGTGTACCAGGAGCGGATCTGCTTGGCGTGGTGCACGGCGACCGCGTAGCCGCGATCGCCGGGCCGGTGCCCGATCCCGGCCACCAGACGGTGCAGGCGACGGGCGCTACGCAGGTAGGGCTCCTGGTCGACGTTCATGTACCAATCAAGGTGGGCGCGCATGTCGTCGCCGGCAGGTTTGATCGGCTCCAGGAGCTCGCGAACCTCCGCGAGCCGGTGGGGTGCCTGCTGGGCGACGTATGCCTCTACGGCGTCGTAGGCCAGTGGGCGGGTGGTGAAGTACTCCACGCCCACGAACCGGACCCGGTTGTCGTGGGTGCTGTTGTAGCCGCGCAGCCAGGTGAGCAGATCGGCGACCTCCCGGGTGCGCCAGCTGCGGCTCATCTGGGCCACTAAGGCGTCCCGGTCGTCGCGACGTCCGTGGATGTAGTCGTTGATCTGGATGCCCAGGGTCCAGTCGTCCTCCCATGCCAGCGACCGGAACCCCCGCTCCTCGATCAGGTATTCCACTGCGCGCCGCTTCAGGGCAGTGACTTCGGTGAGCTTGTGCGCGGCTTCGCCGAGTCCGACGATTCGCGCCTCCCGGGTCGCGTGCCGCAGCCGGGCCAGGTCGGGGCCGGGCCGATCGAGGTCCCGGATCGGCACGGCCGCGCGCCCGGCCCACCGGACCACCGGATCGGTGTCTTCCGTCGCGGCGGCCGGCTGACCCCCGCCGAGGACGGCGGTGACGGCCGCAAGGGCGACCAGACCCGCCACCCCTCGCCTCCTGCCGGTGTGGACCGGGTGTCCGGTGGTTGAGCTCATGACGACTCCCCTTGTCGTTGGGCCTTCTCGGCTCCTGGCTGTCAGCGTGCCGAAGCGAGGCATGCGGGGGCATCCGCCCCACGGCGACATCGGGACTACGACCGAGGGCGTAGCCGTCGACTTCGCGCGTGATCCGGCAGTCCTGATCTGCCTCGGGATACAGGCGCATAGGATCGCCGGCATGCCACTGCGACCTGTTCAGGTGAACATCAAGGCTGTTGATGACTCGGCGGTCGGCCGGTTCTGGGCGGAGGCGCTCGGCTGGAGTGTTTCCAGCGAGGGATCCGGCGTGACCGCCGTTCAACCTGTCGGCTTCGATTGGCTGGACCCGGTCACCGTTTCCATCGACGTCGTCACCGTCCCGGAACCCAAGACCGCAGCGAAGAACCGTGTGCACCTCGATCTCGCCACCACCTCCGCGGCCCATCAGGCGGAGTTGGTCGCGCGCCTCCAGTCTCTCGGTGCGACGCCCGCCCACGTGGGCCAGGGCGAAGTGCCGTGGACGGTCCTCGCCGACCCGGAGGGCAACGAGTTCTGCGTGCTGGAGCCTCGGGAGATCTACCGGGACACCGGGCCGATCGCCGCGGTGGTGGTCGACTGTGCGGATCCGCGGGCCATGGCCCGGTTCTGGGGCGAGGCGATGGACTGGACCCTGCACGAGGTGACTGACGATCAGGCGGTGTTGCGCTCCGCCAAGGGTGCCGGCCCGTATCTCGAGTTCCTCCGCACGCCCGGCGTGATGACCGTGCCGGACCGCGTCCATCTCGACCTGCTGCCGTACCCCGGTGACGACAAGGCAGCGGAGGTGGCCCGGCTGCGGGCCCTCGGCGCCACCGACCTCGACATCGGCCAGGGCGACGTCCCGTGGACGTGCCTGGCCGACCCGGAGGGCCACGAGTTCTGCGTCCTCGCCCGCTCCTGACGCGGAGCCGACATGTCTGACGGCGCGGGCGATCTCCTGGTCAATGCCCA
>NZ_JBOHCV010000087.1:0-10051 GCF_050698815.1 Streptomyces sp. | reverse complement strand
CTTGCGCACGGTGCCCAGGAATTTCCCAGGGCGCTCTGGCACCAAGGAAGATCAAGTCTATCTTTGCAGCCCCGAGACGGCCACGGCCTCCGCACTGACCGGCGTCATCACCGATCCCCGGGACTGGGCGGCACGGGCCGGCGCCGAGCCGCCGCGGCTCTCGCTGCCGGAGCGCGCCAGCGTGAACACCGAAATGCTGGAACCGCCCCTTCCCGTGGCGGAGGCCCGCGCCGTGGAGCTGGTGCGCGGACCCAACGTCTCCGCGCTGCCGGAGCTCGACCCGCTGCCGGACACGTTGGAGGGCCCGGTCCTGCTGAAGGCGGGGGATGACGTCTCCACGGACGAGATCTCGCCGGCGGGCGCCCGGGCACTGCCCTACCGCTCCAACATCCCCAAGCTCGCCGAGTTCACCTTCACCCGCATCGACGCCGGTTATCCCCGGCGCACGGCGGAAGCGGCGGCGGATGACACGAACAACGGGCACTTCGTCGTCGGCGGGGACAACTACGGGCAGGGCTCCTCACGCGAGCACGCCGCGATCACCCCGCGCCACCTCGGTCTGCGTTCCGTCGTGGCCAAGTCCTTCGCCCGCATCCACTGGCAGAATCTGGTCAACTTCGGTGTGCTACCACTGGAGTTCGAGGACGGCGGGGACTGGGAGCGCATCGAGCCCGGCGACACGTTGCGCCTCGACGGCCTGCACGACGCCCTCACCGGGGAGGCGGGGTCGCCGGGGTCGCTGCCGGAAGGGACGCTGCGGCTGCGGAACGTCACCAGGGACGAAGAGTACGCCGTGCGGCACCGCCTCTCCGCGCGCCAGCGCGAGGCGGTAACCGGGGGCGGCGTCATCCCGGCCCTCGCCGCGAGAAACACAGCGGTGCCGCCGGCGTAGGGGTGTCGAGCAGATCCCCGGCGAGCGCGTCCCAGCAGGGGCCGTGGGCCGTGGACAGGCTGAATTCCCTCGCGCCCGTCGGCCCGGCAGCGCCCGCCCCCTGTCGGAGAATTGTGACATTTTTGTCGCCTACGCCCTCTCGCCGCCAGTAGTACTGAGAAGTAACGTCGCCTTGGCGTTCAGGCCGTCAACCGGCCTGTGGCGTCAGGGAAAGTCCCAGGTGCCAAACCCGGCTCCCGGGCCACCGGGCGTCGTATCGCGCCGCCATTTGTCCTGAGTAGGCAGGTTCGTTTCGGGTTGATCTCGAGGGTTCGAAGGGGTGCCCATGGCGAGGAACATGTATCAGCTGTATCCCGGTAGAGCGGGCGACGCAGTCGATCGGGGTGACGAGCGGTGGCAGCGCATGTGGGGCCACCGCGAGCAGCTGCTGAAGGTGGCTCGCCGGCGGTCCATGAGCGACGAGGATGCCGAGGACGCCGTGCACGAGGCACTGCTCCGCGGCGGGGAGCACCCGAACCTGGACGACGAGCGGCTGGCCGCGTGGCTGACGACGGTGACGATGCGGCTGTGTGTCGACCGGTACCGGCAGCTGAACCGGGAGGCCGAGGTGGGCAGCCATTCCGCGCTGGCCGCCCCCGCGCCGGTGCCCGTTGAGGAAGTGGTGTGCGATCGGGCGGAGGCGAAGTGGCTGGCGCGGCGGAGCAGGTCGCTGCCCACCCGCCAGGCCGAGGCGCTCCGGCTCAAGTCGGAGGGCTTCGACGTCGATCAGGTCGCCACGCGCATGGGACTGAGTTACGAGGCAACCGAGTCACTGCTGGCGCGGGCCCGGCGGGCGATGCGAAGCTCGCTGGCCGGAACGCTGGCTCTCGCTGTTTGGCTGGTGCGCGGCCGACCTGAGACCGGGGGCGCGCAGGTGGCGGCAGCGGCGTCCACGGCGGCGGTAACCCTGGCCGTTCTGGGGATCGCTCTGCCGTATTCGGACGGAGGGGACCGACCGCGCTCGCCTCAGGTCTCCAGACCGGAAGCGGTCGAGGAGCCGGCTCGGGAGCGTGGCCGGGACGAGCCCGCGCCGCCGCCCCGTTCGACCGCACGGCCGGATGACGGCCCCACCCGGTTGCCTGGCCCCAGGAAGCCGCTTTCCGCTGCGACGTCCCTGGTGCCGAAGCTGTCGGCGCCGGCTACCCCGGAAGTTCCCGCTGTTCCCGCTGTTCCCACGGTGCCGTCCCGGCAACTCGACGTGAAGCTCCCGACCGTCAAGCCGACCCCCGCCCGGCCCGCCGTGCCGACGGACGCGGGCGCACCCCAGCCTGATCCGACTGAACTTCCTGGCAGCGGCGCCCTGCCCACAGAGGTACGGAAGCCCCTGCGCTGAGCCCGTAGCGGCTCGCCTCGGACAGGCATGGTCCGGCATGCCGCGCCGGCCGCCGAAAAAACTTCCGATTGCAGCGACGGACAGGCCGCCCGTCCCCGTAGAGCAGATATGAACCTGCTCCACAGGCGAACAGCACCGCAGGGTGAGATCGGAAGGAGAGAGTTCACCCTGCACCTCGAGTCGGGCGCTGATCGGGCCATTCCTGTAGCCGCCGCCGCGGCGGTCCGGACCGCTGCCCAATTCTTCACCGGCGAACGCGACCACGCCGCATCCAACGGCGGTCGCTCAGTACCCCGTGCCCGGTGAGCTCATCGGCCGGGTGGGCCGGTAATCCCTCCTTCTCGCCTGCTCGCCCGGCCCCGACCCCTTGCTCTTAGCGGAGGCATGGCTGATTATCACCGTCTATGTGTCTTGAATCATTCGTTCTTGGTGTTCATCGCTGAAAGGGCCCTACATGGGTGTCGAGATCTGTGTGGAAGGACTGACGAAGTCCTTCGGCCACCAGGTCATCTGGCAGGACGTCTCGTTGACGCTGCCCGCCGGGGAGATATCGGTCATGCTCGGCCCTTCGGGCACGGGCAAATCGGTGTTCCTCAAGACTCTCGTCGGACTGCTGAAGCCCGAGCAGGGCTCGATCCAGATCGCCGGACGGGACATCACGCGCCTGCGCGAAGCCGACCTGTACGAAGTACGGAAGCTGTTCGGCGTCCTCTTCCAGGACGGCGCGCTGTTCGGCTCGATGAATCTCTACGACAACATCGCCTTCCCGCTGCGTGAGCACACCCGCAAGCGAGAGGGCGAGATCAAGAAGATCGTGCTCGAGAAGATGGACATGGTCGGCCTGATCGGAGCCGAGGAGAAGCTGCCCGGCGAGATATCCGGGGGCATGCGCAAAAGAGCGGGGCTGGCAAGAGCGCTGGTGCTCGACCCGGAGATCATCCTCTTCGACGAGCCCGACTCGGGTCTCGACCCGGTGCGAGTGGCCTACCTCAACCAGCTGATCGTCGACCTGAACGCGCAGATCGACGCGACCTTCCTGATCGTCACCCACGACATCGCCTCGGCCCGGCTGGTGCCGGACAACATCGGGCTGCTGTTCCGCCGCGAGCTGGTCATGTTCGGTCCACGCGACCAGCTGCTCGCCAGTGATGAGCCGGTCGTGGGGCAGTTCCTCAACGGCCGGATGCAGGGTCCGATCGGAATGGCGGAGGAGAAGGACGCCGCCCAGGTCGAGCAGGAACTGGCCCAGCTCGACGCCGGCGACCACCGCGGCCCGATGGGCGGCAAGGGCGCGACCGGCGCCGGCGTCACTCCGCGCCTGCTGCCCAGCCCGGGCATCGACCGCCCACTGCGCTGGAAGCTGATCGCCGCGCGCGAGGAAGCGTTGTCCCGGCAGGCGGTGGCGGGCACATGAGCCTCTCACCCATCGGTGCTCTCAAACACTCCGGCAGCCTGTTCGCGATGGCCCTCGACGTACTGCGCGCCCTGCCGCGGCGGCCGTTCCAGGCGAGGGAGTTCATCCAGCAGGCATGGTTCATCGCCAGTGTCACGATCCTGCCGACCGCGCTCGTCTCCATTCCGTTCGGCGCCGTCATCGCGCTGCAGATCGGCAGCCTCACCCGGCAGCTCGGCGCTCAGTCGTTCTCCGGAGCCGCTTCCGTCCTGGCGGTCCTGAGGGAGGCCTCGCCGATCGTGACCGCGCTGCTCATCGCCGGGGCCGGCGGCACAGCGATCTGCGCGGACCTCGGCGCGCGGAAGATCCGCGAGGAGATCGATGCCATGGAGGTGCTCGGCATCGACCCGATCCACCGCCTGGTCGTGCCCCGGGTACTGGCCTCGATGCTCGTGGCGGTTCTGCTCAACGGACTCGTCTCGGTCGTCGGCGTGGCCGGCGGCTACTTCTTCAACGTGATCCTGCAGAACGGAACCCCCGGCGCGTATCTGGCCTCCTTCACC
Source organism: Streptomyces sp. (assembly GCF_050698815.1). Taxonomy (GTDB): domain Bacteria; phylum Actinomycetota; class Actinomycetes; order Streptomycetales; family Streptomycetaceae; genus Streptomyces. The sequence continues at coordinate 5,831 of NZ_JBOHCV010000087.1, read as the reverse complement.
ACCCTCGCCCAGCTGCCGGACCTCTACGCCGGGGAACTCAAAGCGCTGGTCTTCGGCGCGATCGCGGGGATCGTCGCCTCGTACAAGGGACTGAACGCGAAGGGCGGACCGAAGGGAGTCGGCGACGCGGTGAACCAGTCGGTGGTCATCACGTTCATGTTGCTGTTCGTCGTGAATTTCGTGATGACGGCGATCTACTTCCAAGTCGTTCCGCAGAGGGGATAGCCATGGCTCTGCCGGATCGTCTCATCAAGGGCCCGCTCGGCTCGCTCGAGGAGCTGGGCACCCAGCTGTCGTTCTACGGGCGCTCGCTCGCCTGGACCGGCCGCACACTGCGCCGCTACAAGAAGGAGGTGCTGCGCCTGCTCGCCGAGGTGAGCTTCGGCCGCGGAGCACTCGCGGTCGTCGGCGGCACCGTCGGCGTCATCGCCTTCCTCACCTTCTTCACCGGCACCGAGGTGGGCCTTCAGGGATACGCGGCGCTCAACCAGCTGGGCACCTCCAACTTCGTGGCCTTCCTGTCCGCCTACTTCAACACCCGGGAGATCGCCCCGCTCGTCTCCGGCCTCGCCCTGTCCGCGACGGTCGGCGCCGGCTTCACCGCACAGCTCGGCGCGATGCGGATCAGCGAGGAGATCGACGCCCTCGAAGTGATGGGCATCCCGTCGCTGCCCTTTCTGGTCACCACCCGGATGATCGCCGGGTTCATCGCGGTGATCCCCCTCTACGTGGTCGGGCTGCTCTCCTCCTACTTCGCCGCCCGGACCATCACCACCGGCTACTACGGGCAGTCGGCGGGCACCTACGACCACTACTTCCAGCAGTACCTGCCACCGGTCGACGTGCTCTGGTCGTTCGGCAAGGTCATCTGCTTCGCCATCGTGATCATCCTCGTGCACTGCTACTACGGCTACTACGCGAAGGGCGGCCCCGCGGGCGTCGGCGTCGCGGTCGGCCGCGGGGTGCGTACGTCGATCGTCGCCATCAACATTCTCGACTTCTTCCTCAGCCTCGCGATCTGGGGCGCCAGCACGACCGTAAGGATCGCGGGGTAGCCGATGACTGTTTCCAGGAAACTGAAGCTGGGGCAACTCGCCCCCACCACCAGACTGCGGCTGACCGGGGTCGTCTTCCTCGTCGTCCTCGGGCTGATGCTCTCGCTGACCGTCGCCGTCTACCAGCAGGTCTTCACCCCCGCCGTGCGGATCGCCCTGGAGGCGGACACCACCGGCAACCAGCTGGAACCCTCCGCCGACGTCAAGCTGCGCGGGCTCATCGTCGGCCAGGTACGCGACGTACGGGCCGACGGCGAGAAGGCGACGCTCGACATCGCGCTCAAGCCCGAACACACCGAGCTCATACCCGCCAACGTCAACGCCCGGCTGCTGCCCAAGACGCTGTTCGGAGAGAAGTACGTGGACCTGGTCGTTCCCGACGTCCCCGAAGGTCCCGACGGCCGCGACGGCCGCGACGGTTCGGCGATACGCCCCATCCGGGCGGGAGACGTGATCACGCAGGACCGCACCAAGGTCGGCATCGAGCTGCAGAAGCTGATGAACGACCTGCTCCCGCTGCTGCGCACGGTCCAGCCGGCCAAGCTGAACGCCACGCTGTCCGCGTTCTCCACCGCGCTGGAGGGCCGGGGCGAGGCGATCGGCGCCAACCTCACGCGGCTGGAGCGCTATCTGCGCAAGCTCAACCCGCACATGCCGGCGCTGCACAAGGACATCTCCCGGCTTGCCGACGTCACGGAGATATACGGAGACGCCGCTCCCGACCTGCTGCGGGTCCTGCGCAACTCCATCACCACGAGCCGGACCCTGGTGCAGAAGAAGGAGGCGCTGAAGTCGGTGCTGACGGGGACCACCACCGCCGCGAACACCGCTGAAGGGTTCCTCGACGACAACGGCGACCGGCTCATCACACTGAACCGGGTCTCCCGCCCCACCCTCGCCCTCCTCTCGCGCTACTCGCCCGAATACCCCTGCCTGCTCGACGGCCTGGTGAAGTCGGAACCGCTCGCCGAGCAGATGTACGCCGGTGGAAAGATGCACATCACCCTCGAATTCGCCCTTCCGCGCCCGGCTTACAAACCCGGCGAGGAACCGCGCTACGCCGACCGCTCCGGGCCCAACTGCCGGGGCCTGCCCAACCCGCACAAACCCGCGCCGCCGCTCAAGCTCAACGACGGCACGCGCGCGGGCTCCGCCGGTGCGTCCCCCGCAGCGGGACACACGCTGTCCGGTACGCCCGCGGAGCAGCGTCTCGTCAACTCACTGGTGGCCCCGGTCATGGAGGTCCCGGCTGACGAGGTGCCCGCGGTGGCGACCCTGCTCTTCGGGCCGATGGCCCGCGGAACGGGGGTGAGCGTCGCATGAGGGCGATGGAAACCACCGCGCCACTGGTCAAGTTCAGCATCTTCGCCGTGGTGACGGTGCTCGCGACCGCACTGCTCGCCGCCACCATCGTCAAGATCCGGTTCACCCCCACGGACACGTACACGGCGGTGTTCAGCGATGTCACCAGCCTGGAGGTGGGTGACGACATCCGGGTGGCCGGTGTGCGGGTGGGCGAGGTCGAGGAGATCCGGATCAAGGACCGGACACTGGCCGAGGTTTCCTTCACCGCCTCCCAGGACCGGCCACTGCTGACCAGCACCGGCGCCGTCATCCGCTACCGCAGCCTGGTCGGGCAGCGCTACATCGCCCTCACCGAGGGCGCCGGCGACGGATCGAAGCTGCCGGCGGGCGGGCAGATCCCGCTCTCCCGTACGCAGCCGGCACTCGACCTGAACGTTCTGCTCAACGGGTTCAAGCCGCTGTTCGCCGCGTTGAGTCCGAAGGACGTGAACCAGCTGGCATCGGAGATCATCAAGACCTTCCAGGGAGAGGGCGGCACGATCAACAGCCTGCTCGCCCACACCGCCTCCCTGACCACGACCCTTGCCGACCGCGACAAGCTGATCGGCTCCGTCATCACCAACCTCAACAAGGTGCTCGGGTCCCTGGACAAGCGCAGCGCCCGCTTCTCCGGGCTCCTCAGTCAGCTGCAGCGGGTGATATCCGGGCTGTCCGCCGACCGGAAGGCGATCGGCGACTCGCTCGTCGGCATGAACGACCTGGCGGGCGCCACCTCGGGCCTGCTGAAGGACAGCCGCCCGGCGCTGAAGTCGGACATCGCCGAGCTGTCCGAGCTCTCCGGAACGCTGAACAAGAATGAGAAGACCGTGGAGGGTGTCCTGCAACGGCTGCCGCGCAAGCTCAACAAGCTGACCGGGACGGCCTCCTACGGTTCCTGGTTCAACTTCTACCTCTGCGACTTCGACGGCCGGGTCGTACTGCCGAAGACCGGCAAGGTGCTCACTCCGGAGATGCACGTGGCCCAGGCGAGGTGCGGCCGGTGATCCCCTTCCGCGAGCGCAACCCCGTGATGATCGGGGCCGCCGGACTCACCACGATCGCGCTGCTGATGACCGCGGCCTTCAACGTGCAGGACCTTCCGCTGATCGGCAGCGGCGAGGAGTACTCCGCGGCGTTCTCCGAGGCCGGCGGTCTCAAGTCCGGCGACGAGGTACGGATCGCCGGGGTGAAGGTCGGCAAGGTCGACGAGGTCGACCTTGCGGGCGACCACGTCAAGGTGACCTTCCGGGTCAAGGGCGATCCGCACTTCGGCACCCGGTCCGGGGCCTCCATCCGGGTCAAGACGATCCTCGGTGCCAAGTACCTCTCCCTGGAGCCGGAGGGTCCGGGGCAACTGGAGCCCGGCAGCGAGATCCCGCGGAAGCGCACGGTCGCCGCGTACGACGTGGTGCAGGCGTTCAGTGACCTCACCACGACCTCGGAGAAGGTCGACACGCAGCGGCTGGCCACCGCGATGGACACCATCTCGAAGACGTTCAAGGACTCCCCGGCCGAGGTCAAGGCGTCGATCAATGGTCTCTCCCGGCTGTCGAGGACCGTGGCGAAGCGTGATCAGGAGCTGAAGACACTGCTCAGCCATGCCAACGGCGTGACCGGTGTGCTCTCCGACCGGTCGAGCACGCTGATCAAGCTGATCAAGGACGGCGACAAGCTGTTCAAGGAGATCAACAAACGGCGGGCGATCATCCGGTCACTGCTGAGGAACGCGGCCGGGCTCGGCGTTCAGCTGTCCGGCCTGGTCGACGACAACCGCGAGCAGATCGGGCCGGCGCTCAAGCGGCTCAACAAGGTGGTCGACCTCCTGGAGCGCAACGAGGGGAGCCTCAACCGCAGCGTCAAACTCCTCGCCCCGTTCTCCCGGGTGTTCACCAACACCCTGGGCAACGGACGGTGGTTCGACAGCTACATCCAGAACCTGGTCGCCCCCGCGCCCGTGGTCCCCCGGGGCGCAGATTCCGCGAAGTCCGCGAAGACACCTCCGGAGGGTTCCCGATGATCAGGCGACACGCCCGTCCGCTGGCGCTCGTTGTGGCGCTGGCCCTCGTCGCCGGACTGACCGTCCTGCTCTGGCCGCGGGCCCGGACGGTTCAGGTCACCGCGTTCTTCCCGCGCAGCGTCGGCGTCTACCCCGGATCCGACGTACGTGTACTGGGCGTCAGGATCGGCGAGATCAAGAGCGTCACGCCGCAGGGCCGGCGGGTCCGCGTGAAGCTGGAGTACGAGGCCGACCGCAAGGTTCCCGCCGACGCCAAGGCCGCGATCATCAACTCCTCCGTGGTCAGCGACCGTTACCTCCAGCTGCTGCCCGCGTACCGCAACGGCCCGACGATGGCGAGCGGCGCGGTCATCCCGCAGAGCCGGACGGCGGTCCCGGTCGAGCTGGACCGGATCTTCGACAGTCTCCACACGACCTCGGAGTCGCTCGGCCCTCGCGGAGCGAACAAGGACGGCTCGCTGTCCAGGCTGCTCGGCGTCAGCGCGGACAACCTGGACGGCCAGGGAAAGAAGATGCACACCACGGTCAAGGACCTGTCGCAGGCGGTCACGACCCTCTCCGACGGCAGGCGGGATCTGTTCGGGACGGTACGGAACCTCCAGGTGTTCACGGCCGCGCTGGCCGCCGACGACGACAACGTACGGTCGTTCAACGACAGCCTCGCCAAGGTGGCCAAGCAACTCGCGGGAGAACGCAAGGACCTCGCGGCGGCGGCGAAACACCTGTCCGTCGCGCTCACCGACGTGTCCGGCTTCGTGCACGACAACAAGAAGTCCCTCACGTCCAACGTGAAGGGCCTCAGCAAGACGACCCGCGTCCTGGTCAAACAGCGGGCGGCACTGGAGGAGCTGCTCGAGGTGGCGCCGACCGGCCTGGGGAACCTGCACAACGCCTACAACCCCAAATCGGGCACCCTGGACACCCGTAACAACGCAGAACATCCGCAGGACCCCGCGTCCCTGCTGTGCTCGGTGCTCAAGACGGCCGGCGAGAAGGCCGACTGCAACAAGCTGCAGAAGATGTTCAAGCGGCTGCCCGAGCTGCCGGAGGGCGACCCGGTCACCGGTGTCGCGGAATCGGCCGGCGGCGCGCCCTCCATGGACCGGACACTCGGCGGAATCCTGGGAGCCCGGGCATGAGCGAATCCCTCAACACCTCCTCCCAGCGACGCCGATCGGGCGCGCTCCGTACCCCGCATGTCGTCGCCGTGTGGGCAGCGGCCTCGTCACTCCTGCTGTCCGGCTGCGAGTTCGGCGGCCTGCAGGACGTCCAACTGCCGGGTGGCGCGGCCGCGGACGGCAACGCCTACCGCGTCACGGTCGAGTTCCGCGATGTCCTCGACCTGGTGCCGCAGTCGGCCGTCAAGGTCAACAACGTCACCGTGGGGGCTGTCGAGAAGGTGGAACTGCGCGGCT
>NZ_JBOHCV010000086.1:0-10695 GCF_050698815.1 Streptomyces sp. | reverse complement strand
GTACGCCGCGATGGCGCCGCTGCGCGGCCCACGCGGGCCGGGGCGTGGGTCGAAACCGGCGGGCAGGGCGCTGCCCGTCCAGGTCGCCGGAGAGCCGCCGGCAGCGGGTTCGGGCAATGCCGCCTGTCCGCCGTCCTGTTGGCCCGGCTCACCCTGTATGGCACCGGTCGGCCGAACCGGCATCCGGGCGTGCTCCGGGAGTGGGCTGTACCCGCACAGCGCCTCCTGCGCGGCACCGACCGCAAGACCCGTCAGCAGGGCGCGGCCGTCGTCGCAGACGAGGACCGTGTGGGAGGTGACGTTGCCGTGGGTCCAGCCGTGCGCGTGCACGGCGCGCAGGGCGGTCAGCAGATCCGCCGCGATCTCCGCCGCCCGGTGCGCGCTCAGCGACTGCTCGGCGAGGAGTGCCGCGAGCGGCGTGGCGGGCAGCAACTCGCTGACGATCCACAGCCCTTCGCCCTCGACGAAGACGTCGAAGACCTGGTCGAGCCGCGGGTGATCGGGGAGGCGGGCGGCGGCAACCGCCGCGTCGACCGCCCGCCGAACGGCGGGATCCGCGGGACGCCGGGTGGCCCGGCCGACCGAGCCACGGAACCGGGCGCCGGCACCGTCGTCGACGAACTCCGCTTCGACGACCTCCGGCAACGGCACCTGCCGTACGAGCACTTCCTGCCCGCTGGCGGTGTCGTATGCGACCGACTCGGCCAGGTAGTAGGACTCGGCGGGGGGCCGCGGCAGGCGGTAGCGGTCGGCGAGCAGCCGTCCCGCGTGATCCGCGTAGTCGTCCACGACGCCTCCCCACAAGCATGCGAGACCGTCAATTCCTCATCGCTTCCGCATCTTTGCGGACGCGTACCGGTCTGCGGTGATTCACGATACGGGCAGAAGCCGTCCGGCGCCGCCGGACGGGGGAACCGCCCGGCTTCCCGGTGGGCGGACCCCGTGGTCAGCCTGCCCGCTGCCGCTGCTCCCCCAACGTCCCCGCGACTGCGGCTCAGTCGGCGGGCTGGAACGTCTCGAACGCCGTCTTCCGCAGGGTCCGGCACTTCTTCTTGTCCCAGCCGCCGGACTCGCAGGTGATCAAGATCGCGTATCCGTGCGATTCGTCCACCTTGAAGCCACGGTTGAGCACCCGGACCCGCCGGCCGTCCTCCTTGCGCTCGAACTGCCAGTCGGCGACGGTGGGATAGTCCCGCCAGCTCACCTTCTTGATGTCTATCAGGCGGTATCCGGTGCTGTTGCCCCGTACGGCGGGCTCCAGCTTCCGCCACGTGGCGGCGGCATCGGTCAACGGGCTGCCGCTGAAGTCCACCTGGATCCTGGGCAGGCCGCCGCCGGAGTACTTGGCGCCGGAGTTCTGGCCGGCTATCCCGGTGCGCTCGAAGCCCTTGGGCATCGCCATGCTGAAGTGGAAGCGGTCGTCGGTGATCTTCGCGTAGCCGTCCGGCAGCGACGGCCCGTCGTCCTTCTCCTCGTCCTTCTCCTCGGACGCACTCGGAGTCGGGGACGGTTCGGTCTTCTCGTCGTCCTTCTTTCCGCCAGGGGGGTCCTTGTCCTTGCCCTTGCCCTGATCGGCTCCGGCTCCCGACGACGCCGCGTCCTTGCCGGCGCCACCGCCCCCGCCCCCGTCGCCTGTCACCTGGACGATGATCACCACGAGCAGTGCCAGTACGGCGGCGACGGCCACCGCCGTGACGGCCAGCGTCCGGCGCGAGAAGCGCCCCATCCGGGTCGAGAACGTCGTCACGGCACCGGGGTCGCCGCCGCCCCGCACCGGAGTCGGAGTGTCCGCGGCGGCGCCCGTCTGGGCGAGTGCCGACGGCTCGTCCCGCGCACCGCTGGCGGCAGGCCCGAGCGCCGGGACACCGTCCGCCTCGCTCTTCGTCCCCGCGTCGCCCGATGCGGTCGACGGACCCGATTCCCGGACGGCGTCGGGGACTTCGCCCTCTCCGTCCCCCGCCCCGTCCGGCACCGACGGCAGCACCGCCGTACCGTCGCCGGCCGGCGCCGCGGCCACGCCGGCGGCTGCCGCTCCGGCGGCCACGGGCTGCAACAGCGCCCGCGCGCCCTCCACATCGAGCCGCTTGTCCGGGTCCTTCATCAGCAGCCCGTAGATCGCCTCGCTCAGCTCACCGGCCTGCTCCGGCGGCGGCACCGGCTCCGTCATCACGGCCGTCAGCGTGGAGATGGCCGTGCCCTTGTCGTAGGGCGGGTGACCCTCCACCGCCGCGTACAGCAGGCCGCCCAGCGACCACAGGTCGGCGGGCGGGCCCGGCGGCTTGCCCCGCGCACGCTCCGGCGAGATGTACGAGGGCGCGCCCACCAGCATGCCCGTCGACGTCACGGACGGGTCGCCCTCGACCTTGGCGATGCCGAAGTCGGTGAGCACCACGCGGCCCGATCCGTCCTCCAGCAGCACGTTGGACGGCTTCACGTCGCGGTGCAGGATGCCTTCCTGGTGGGCGGCGCGCAGCACGTCGAGCACCGCGAGCCCGACCTCCGCCGCCCGCTGCGGCGTCAGCGGACCCTCCTGTCGGAGCTGGTCGGCCAGCGAGCGCCCCTCGACCAGCTCCATGACGATCCACGGACGGTCGTCCTCATTGACCACGTCGAAGACCGTCACCGCGCTGCCGCTGCGGATACGGGCGATCGCCTTCGCCTCCCGCATGGTGCGGGTGATCAGCCGCTGCTTCTCGTCCTCGTCGACACTCGTCGGGAAGCGGAGCTCCTTCACCGCGACCGTACGGCCCAGGATCTCGTCCTCACCGCGCCACACGGTGCCCATGCCGCCGCGGCCGAGGACGTCCCCGAGCCGATAGCGCCCGCCTACCAGCCGACCCGTGTCCTCGCTCATGAATCCCCTTGTTTCCCCTCTGCGATGAGCCCACACCCCCAGCAGAGCCTTCATTGTGAACTATGGGCCTGACAAGTCGCATACGGGGGCCGCACAGTTGTCGCACAGCTTCCGCACGGCGCGTCCCTCTCACACAGGGGCGATGTCCGGGGCGCCCAACCGGGCCGCGTCCGCCGTCAGATCGTCCGGCTGGCGCTGCGATTCGCGCTCCGCCTCGACCCGCTTCTCGTAGTGCTCGACCTCCCGGTCGACCTGGTCCGCGTCCCAGCCGAGCACACCCGCCATCAGCTCCGCGCACTCCCGCGCGCTGAGCGTCCCGCGGTCGAAGGTCTCGATGGAGATGCGGGTACGCCGTGTCAGCACGTCGTCGATGTGGCCGGCGCCCTCGTGCGTACAGGCGTAGACGACCTCCGCCTTCAGGTAGTCGTCGGCGGCGGGCAGCGGCTCGCCCAGCTTCGGGTCGGCGGCGATGAGTTCGAGTACTTCCTCGGTCAACGCGCCGTAGCGGTTGAGGAGATGCTCCACGCGCGCCACGTGCAGGCCGGTACGGGCGGCGATGCGGGCCCGCCCGTTCCACAGCGCGTGGTACCCCTCCGCGCCGACCAGCGGCACCTCCTCGGTGACGCACTCGGCGACCCGGTGGTCCAGGCCGTGCACGGCCTCGTCGACGGCGTCCTTGGCCATCACCCGGTACGTCGTGTACTTGCCGCCCGCGATCACCACCAGGCCCGGCACCGGGTGCGCGACGGTGTGTTCGCGGGAGAGCTTGCTCGTGGCCGCCGACTCACCGGCCAGCAGCGGGCGCAGCCCGGCGTACACGCCCTCCACGTCATCGCGCGTCAGCGGCACCGACAGCACCGAGTTGACGTGGTCCAGGAGGTAGTCGATGTCGGCGCTGGAGGCGGCCGGGTGCCGTTTGTCCAGGTCCCAGCCGGTGTCGGTGGTGCCGATGATCCAGTGCCGGCCCCACGGGATGACGAACAGCACGCTCTTCTCGGTGCGCAGGATCAGTCCGCTCGTGGAGTGGATCCGGTCCTTCGGCACCACCAGGTGGATGCCCTTGGACGCCTTCACGTGGAACTGCCCGCGCTCCGCGATCAGCCCCTGGGTGTCGTCCGTCCACACACCGGTCGCGTTGACGACCTGCTTGGCCCGCACCTCGTACTCGCCGCCCTGCTCCAGGTCCCGCACCCGCGCGCCGACCACCCGCTCGCCCTCGCGCAGGAAGCCCACGACCCGCGTGCGGTTCGCCGCGTGCGCCCCGTACGCGGCGGCGGTGCGCACCAGCGTGGCCACGTAGCGGGCGTCGTCCATCTGCGCGTCGTAGTACTGCAACGCACCGACCAGCGCGTCCTTCCTCAGCGCGGGTGCCACGCGCAGCGCGTGACGCCTTGTCAGGTGACGGTGGGTGGGCAGCCCGCGCCCGTGGCCGGAGGAGAGGGACATGATGTCGTACATCGCCACGCCCGACCCGGCGTAGAACCGCTCCCAGCCCTTGTGCTGCAGCGGATAGAGGAAGGGCACCGGCTTCACCAGGTGCGGCGCGATCCGCTGCAGCAGCAGTCCGCGCTCCTTGAGCGCCTCGCGCACGAGCGCGAAGTCCAGCATCTCCAGGTAGCGCAGCCCGCCGTGGATCAGCTTGCTGGACCGGCTGGAGGTGCCCGCAGCCCAGTCGAGCGCCTCGACGATGCCGGTGGACAGCCCGCGGGTGACAGCGTCCAGCGCGGTACCCGCTCCCACGATGCCACCGCCGACGACCAGTACGTCGAGTTCGCGCTCGGACATCTGCGCCAGTGCCTCGACACGCTGCTCCGGTCCCAGTGTCGCTGTCCTCACCGCTGCCTCCCGTGTGGTCGTGCTTCGTGCGTCTGGCTCGTGCGTGTGTGGTGATGACGGAACTCCGTCAGCTTTCCCCCTCGATGGTCCTCCAATTCCCTGACTTTGGCCGTGCCCCGGGCATGGCTCTGCGGGTAATCCCACATGTCCGTCTTATTGCTGATTAACCTGATATAGAGCTACGCAGTACGCATCGCCGGGGGCCGCCCCCGGACGCCGCACAAGGCATCTCCCCACCCAGCGCGGGGAGTGAGGGGAACGATGTCCGCCGTCATGCCCGCAGATCTCGCCGTCCTCGGACTCGGCCATTCGGGTCTTCCGGTGGCGCAGGCCGCCGTCGCCGCCGGCATCGGCACCATCGGCTACGACCCCGACGCACGCACCATCGCCGACCTCAACGCGGGCCGCCCGCCCGCCGACGGCGCGCTGACCGCGGCCGAGATCCGCCGCATGCTCTCCCGCGGTTTCCGTGCGACCTCCGAACCCGCCGTCCTCAGCCGCGTCCGTACGGCCGTGATCTGCGCGCCCACTCCGCTGGGGCCGGACCGCGCGCCGGATCTGACCGCCGTGCGCACCGCCGCCCACACCCTCGCCTCCCAGCTGCGCCCGCGTACCACGGTGGTACTCGAATCCGCGGTGTACCCGGGCAGCACGGAGGAAATCCTCCGGCCGCTGCTGGAGGAAGGCTCCGGCCTGCGCGCCGGACGCGATTTCCACCTCGCCTACTCACCCGCCCGCGTGGACCCCGGCAGCCGCCGCTACGGCTACGCCAACACCCCGAAGATCATCGGCGGTCTGACCCCCGCCTGCACGGAAGCGGCGGCGGCCTTCTACGGACGCCTAGCCGACAAGGTCGTACGGGCCCGCGGCCCCCGCGAGGCCGAAGCGGCCAAACTGCTCGAGACCAACTTCCGGCAGGTCAACATCGCGTTGGTGAACGAGATGGCCGTCTACTGCCACGACATCGGCGTCGACCTGTGGGACGTCATCCGGTGCGCGGAGACGAAACCCTTCGGCTTCCAGGCGTTCCGCCCCGGCCCGGGAGTCGGCGGCCACGGCGTCTCCCTCGACCCCGACCACCGTGCCCAGCACAGCCGTTCCATGGGCTACCCGCTGCGCATGGTCCAGCTCGCCCAGGAAGTCAACGGCCGGATGCCGCGCTACGTCTCCCAGCGCGCGGCCGCCCTACTCAACGAGCACGGCAAATCGGCGCGCGGCGCCCGCGTCCTGCTGCTGGGCGTCACCTACAAGCCCGACCTGGCCGACCAGGAGGGCGCACCGGCACGGGAAGTGGCCCTCCGGCTCAAGGAGCTGGGCGCCGTGCTGAGTTACCACGACCCGTACGTCATGCGATGGCAGGTCGGGGAAGCGCCGGTGCCGCGGGCCGACTTCCTCCTCGAGGCGGTGGCCGACGCCGACCTCACCGTGCTGTTGCAGCACCACCGCACATACGACCTGCAGGGCCTGGCCGCGAAGGCGCAGCTGCTCTTCGACACGAGGGGCGCCAGCCCCACGGGAGCCGCCCACCGCCTGTGACCCCGTCAGCGGCTGCGAGCCACCGTGACCTCGACGCGCTGGAACTCCTTCAGCTCCGAGTAGCCCGTCGTCGCCATCGCCCTGCGCAGCGCGCCGAAGAAGTTCATCGAACCGTCCGGGGTGTGTGAGGGCCCGAGCAGGATCTCCTCCGTCGTACCGACCGCGCCCAGGTCCATCCGCTTGCCGCGCGGCACGTCCTCGTGCACCGCCTCCATGCCCCAGTGGTGCCCACGCCCGGGCGCGTCCGTGGCGCGGGCCAGCGGGGAGCCCATCATCACCGCGTCCGAGCCGCAGGCGATGGCCTTGGACAGGTCGCCGGACCAGCCGACGCCACCGTCCGCGATCACGTGTACGTACCGGCCGCCGGACTCGTCCAGGTAGTCGCGGCGGGCCGCCGCGACGTCCGCGACGGCCGTCGCCATCGGCACCTGGATACCGAGCACGTTCCGCGTGGTGTGGGCGGCGCCGCCGCCGAAGCCCACCAGGACGCCGGCGGCGCCGGTCCGCATCAGGTGCAGCGCGGCGGTGTAGGTGGCGCAGCCGCCCACGATCACCGGGACGTCCAGCTCGTAGATGAACTGCTTGAGGTTGAGCGGCTCCGCCGCCCCCGACACGTGCTCGGCCGAAACGGTCGTGCCGCGGATGACGAACAGGTCGACACCCGCGTCGACGACGGCCTTCGAGAACTGCGCCGTGCGCTGCGGCGAGAGCGCGGCGGCCGTCACCACGCCCGCGTCGCGCACCTCCCTGATCCGCCGGCCGATCAGCTCCTCCTTGATCGGCTCGGCGTAGATCTCCTGCATCCGGCGGCTGGCGTCGCGTTCGTCCAGTTCGGCGATCTCCTCGAGCAACGGCTCGGGGTCCTCGTACCGGGTCCAGAGCCCCTCGAGGTTCAGTACGCCGACGCCGCCCAGCTGGCCGATGCGGATCGCGGTGCGCGGTGAGACGACCGAGTCCATCGGGGCGGCCATGAAGGGCAGTTCGAAGCGGTAGGCGTCGATCTGCCAGGCGATCGAGACCTCCTTCGGGTCACGCGTGCGGCGGCTGGGCACCACGGCGATGTCGTCGAAGGCGTACGCCCGCCGTCCGCGCTTGCCGCGCCCGATCTCGATCTCAGTCACCTGTGTAGCCCTTCTCGCCCTGCGCCCGTGCTGCCGGGATGCCGCTCCAGTATCGCTGACCCGCCACAACCTCCGGCCGGGTGGTCCCGCGACCCGGCCGCCCGTGGGACCACCCCCGCGCCCCCGGCCTCCAACTCCCGCCCGCTCACCGCCGCGAGTAGTTGGGCGCCTCTGTCGTCATCTGCACGTCGTGCGGGTGGCTCTCCTTCAGGCCCGCCGAGGTGATCCGCACGAACCGGCCGCGCTCCTTCATCTGCGGCACGGTCTGCCCGCCGACGTAGAACATCGACTGCTTGAGACCGCCGACCAGTTGATGCACCACGGCCCCGAGCGGACCCCGGTAGGGCACCTGGCCCTCGACGCCCTCGGCGATGAGCTTGTCGTCGCCGCTGACCTCCTCCTGGAAGTAGCGGTCCTTGGAGTACGACCTGCTCTCGCCCCGCGACTGCATCGCCCCCAGCGAGCCCATCCCGCGGTAGGACTTGAACTGCTTGCCGTTGATGAACAGCAGCTCGCCCGGCGACTCCTCGCAGCCCGCCAGCAGGCTGCCGAGCATGACCGTGTCGGCGCCCGCGACCAGGGCCTTCGCGATGTCACCGCTGTACTGCAGGCCGCCGTCGCCGATGACCGGCACGCCGGCCTCCCTGGCGGCCAGCGACGCCTCGTAGATCGCGGTGACCTGCGGTACCCCGATGCCCGCGACGACGCGCGTGGTGCAGATGGAGCCGGGCCCGACGCCGACCTTGATGCCGTCGACGCCCGCGTCGATCATGGCCTTCGCGCCGTCCCGGGTGGCGACGTTGCCACCGACGACGTCGACCGACGCGTTCGACTTGATCTTGGCGACCATGTCGCCGACCAGCCGCGAGTGACCGTGCGCCGTGTCGACGACGACGAAGTCCACGCCCGCCTCGATCAGCGCCTGCGCCCGCTCGTACGCGTCACCCGCGACACCGACCGCCGCGCCGACCACGAGCCGGCCCTCGGCGTCCTTGGCGGCCAGCGGATACTGCTCGGCCTTCACGAAGTCCTTGACGGTGATGAGCCCCTTGAGCACACCCGCGTCGTCCACCAGCGGCAGCTTCTCGATCTTGTGGCGCCGCAGCAGCTCCATCGCGTCGTTCCGCGAGATGCCCACCCGGCCGGTGACCAGCGGCATCGGCGTCATCACTTCGCGGACCTGACGGCCGCGGTCGTTCTCGAAGGCCATGTCCCGGTTGGTGACGATGCCGAGCAGCTTCCCGGCCCCGTCGGTGACCGGCACGCCGCTGATGCGGAAGCGCCCGCACAGCTCGTCGGCGTCGCGCAGCGTCGCGTCCGGGCGGGTCGTGATCGGGTCGGTGACCATGCCGGACTCGGAGCGCTTGACCCGGTCGACCTGAAGCGCCTGATCCTCGATCGACAGATTCCGGTGCAGTACGCCGACGCCGCCCTGGCGGGCCATCGCGATGGCCATCCGGGCCTCGGTGACCTTGTCCATGGCCGCGGACAGCAGCGGCACGTTCACCCTGACGTTGCGGGAGACGTACGACGCCGTGTCGATGTCCTGCGGGGCCATGTCCGACTCACCCGGCAGCAGCAGCACATCGTCGAAGGTCAGCCCGAGGGTGGCGAACTTCGCGGGCACTCCGGCCTCGACTCCGGCTGCGACTCCGTCGTTGTCCGTCATGACACCTTTCCCATGCTTGCCCGGCGTGAAAGTCCATGCTAAACGGCCCGGGCCTACTGCTCCGCCAGTGCCCGCAGCCTGCTCAGCGCCCGGTGCTGGGCGACGCGGACCGCCCCCGGCGACATTCCGAGCACCTCTCCGGTCTCCTCGGCGGTCAGCCCCACCGCGACCCGCAGCAGCACCAGCTCGCGCTGGTGCTCGGGCAGGTTCGCCAGCAGCTGCTTCGCCCACGCGGCGTCGCTGCTGAGCACCGCGCGTTCCTCCGGGCCCAGCGAGTCGTCCGGCTGCTCCGGCATCTCGTCCGAGGGCACCACCGTGCTGCCGGGTCCGCGCATCGCGGCCCGCTGCAGATCGGCGACCTTGTGCTGGGCGATGGCCACGACGAAGGCTTCGAACGGCTTGCCCCGGTCGCGGTAGCGCGGCAGCGCGCAGAGCACGGCGATGCAGACTTCCTGCGCGAGGTCGTCCACGAAGTGCCGCGCGTCGCCGGGCAGTCTGGTCAGCCGCGTACGGCAGTAGCGCAGCGCCAGCGGATGCACATGGGCGAGGAGGTCGTGGGTGGCCTGCTCGTCACCCTCCGCCGCACGCCGTACGAGTGCACTCACGACCGCGGTGTCGTCGTGCCCCTCGTCGCGCATCGGTCCATGGTGCACTTGCGTCCCGCGATCCGTCGCACCGTGCCCGTGGTTGTGCACCGAAGCGTTATGGGCAGGCGGCGCGGGGGCACTGACAGGGGCACTGACCCTCATCTCCCGCGCTCTCCCCTCACGCATGACCGACCGGTCCCCGAGGAACTTCATACTCCAAGCATGCGGCACGCGCGGGATTACCGAGCCGTGCGCACCGCCCCCGCCCTTCCCCCGGCACCCCCTGCCGGCCCGGGCGATGCGGAAACTCCCAGGCGGGGAGGGGCGGGCAGATGGCGAACGTGAGTTATCGAACCAAGCCCCAGCGGAAGCCGAGCGCCACGGCGTGCGCGCGGTCCGAGGCGCCGAGCTTCTTGAACAGCCGGCGCGCGTGGGTCTTCACCGTGTCCTCCGAGAGGAACAGCTCGCGGCCGATCTCGGCGTTGGAACGGCCGTGACTCATGCCCTCCAGCACCTGGATCTCCCGCGCGGTGAGGGTCGGCGCCGCGCCCATCTCTGCCGAGCGAAGCCGCCGGGGCGCCAGCCGCCACGTCGGGTCGGCCAGCGCCTGCGTGACCGTGGCCCGCAGCTCGGCACGCGAGGCGTCCTTGTGCAGATAGCCGCGAGCGCCCGCGGCCACGGCGAGTGCCACTCCGTCGAGATCCTCGGCCACCGTCAGCATGATGATGCGGGCGCCGGGGTCGGCGGACAGCAGCCGCCGTACGGTCTCCACGCCCCCCAGACCCGGCATCCGCACGTCCATGAGGATGAGATCGGAGCGGTCGGCCCCCCAGCGGCGGAGGACTTCCTCACCGTTGGCCGCCGTCGTCACCCGCTCGACACCGGGCACGGTCGCGACCGCGCGGCGGAGCGCTTCTCGGGCAAGCGGGGAGTCGTCGCAGACGAGGACGGATGTCATGACCGCCCTCCGCAGCTGATGCGCGTCACCTTGAGCCTCCAGGCTGTTACGAATCGTCACCTGTGCGATTGACAGCCTCGGACAAAGGTGCCCGGGCCAAGTTCCGCCAACCGCCTCCGCACACTCAACGACGG
>NZ_JBOHCV010000085.1:0-3471 GCF_050698815.1 Streptomyces sp. | reverse complement strand
CCCCAGTGCGGGCTGCGCCGCCGGCGCAGCCCCAGCGACCGGCCCACGCCCCGTGCCCGGAGGCGCGACCGCCGGGCCGGCGGGCCGGTGGATCCCAGGCCGCACGTTTCAAGGGGCGCCGACCAGGGCCGTCCGGCGAGATCCCCGGAGTCTGTGGCCCACCGGGCCTGGGACCAGACGGGCTCAAACCACCGGCCCAGGGCGGTCTCCGGGCCGTCAGGCCGGCGGGACGCAGCCCAAGTGGGCGGGGCGAACTCGCCGGGCCGGCGGATCCCAGCCCGTCAGGCCAAGGAGACGGGGCGGGCCCCGAGGCCGCAGGCCCGGCAGGGCGGACTCCGGACCGAAGGCCCAACGGGTCCCCAGGGCCACAGGCCCAAGGGGCGGGGCGAACTGCGGGCCGCCGGGCGACGATCCCCGGGCCTGAGGCCCAGGGGGGCGGGGCGGCGGCCGTCAGGCCGTCATGCCGCGAGGCGGCCGACGTTCGCCCGGATCCAGTCGACGACCTCGTGGGTCGTCGCACCGGGCGTGAAGATCTCCGCGACGCCGTTCTCCTTCAACGGGGCGATGTCGCCCTCGGGGATGATGCCGCCGCCGAAGACCTTGATGTCCTCCGCGTCGCGCTCGCGCAGCAACTCCAGCACCTTGGCGAAGAGCGTGTTGTGCGCGCCGGAGAGAATCGAGAGGCCGATCGCGTCCGCGTCCTCCTGGATCGCGGTGTCCACGATCTGCTCCGGCGTCTGGTGCAGCCCGGTGTAGACGACCTCCATGCCGGCGTCGCGCAGCGCCCGTGCGATGACCTTGGCTCCGCGGTCATGCCCGTCGAGACCCGGCTTGGCGACCACCACGCGGATCGGACCCGACACACCCATCACTGCCTCCATCTGCAACGGTCCTCATGCGCGGCCGGCATCCGCGCCCGCCGAGTGAACGCACGTTATCCCCAGCATCCCGCACCCGGGGGGTTCCCGCCTGGAAGGGAGTGCGAAATCACACAGCGACCACCGACCGCACCGCGCGCCGACGGCAACACGCCCGTCTTCTCCGCTGCACACGTTCGGAGGGGAAGCACCCCGTCCCCCGCGCACCCCGCACGGCACACGCGCGCCCCCACGTACCTCCCCCGTCGAACCCCCGGCCGGCCCCGGCCGAACCGTCGCCCGGCGCACTTCGCGGGAATTCCGGCAGGGCGCCGCCCCGCCTTTCTCCACGTTCGCGACCTGCGCGTACGCCCCACCCGGATGGGTAATGTCGGCCATGTCGGACTAAGGGACGCGGTACACTCTTTCCGCCTGCATGCGGGCGGAGTTGGGGGACGCGACGCGGGGTGACGAACCCCTTGAGGACGCCTCTATTCATCGAACACGTCTCGAACTCCGGGCCAAGAACGCGTACACAGTCCACCGAAAGACGGCTGAATGCCCGTTTCTTGGCCGCCTAAAACCTGCTGGAGATTGTCGTCGTCCCGTACCCCCGGGTACAGTCACCGCTGCTACTCCGCCCCTGCTGTCGAGGCGAAAGAGAAGTTGGTGGTGAACGACCCTCACCCGTCGGGATATTCCCCCCCGGCCGATAGCTCAACCGACTTCTCGTACGCGCCCTACGGCGCCGGACACTACGAGCAGCCGGCTTTCGACAGTTACGCCCAGCAGGAGGCCCAGCAGGGCTACCCGGGCGCGTACGACGGCTGGTCGACGGGCGCCTACGACAACAACTTCGCCGTCTCCTACGGCGACGGGGACCCCCTCTTCGGCACCATGCCGGGGGCGGACACCACCGGTTACGCGACGGGCACCGGCACCTACGACGCCTACGCGGACTACGGGACCGCGGACTACGGGACGTACGACACCAGCGGCTACGACAGCGGCGCCTACGACAGCGGCAGCTACGACGCCACCGGCTACGACAACACGTGGGCGCACTCCGGATACCCGGCCGCCGGTATCCCGGCACAGGCGGGCAGCCCCGAGCAGGCCTACGCCACCGGGCAGTGGGATGCCGGCCAGTGGGACAGCGGCCAGTGGAACGCACCGGCCGAGGGCGGCAGTTGGGACACCCCTCCGGCCGAGGCGGCAGCGAGCTTCGAGCACGACTCACACCAGTACGCCACTCCGCAGTACGACGCGTACGCCTACGACTACGAGTTCGACGCGGCGGCCCAGGGCTACCCGTCCTACGAGTCGTACGAGACCCCGGGTTTCCAGGAGAGCTTCGAGTCCCAAGAGGGCTACGACTACGCGGCCATGGCTTCCGAGGGTCACGACGGCCTCGGTTCCGGCTACTCCGAACCCGAGTTCGCGGCCCATCCCGACCCGGAGCCCGAGTTCGGACCCGAACCCGTAGCACCGCCTGAGCCCGCGCCTCAGCCCGAGCCCGAAGCCGCACCCCCGCCCGGTCCCGGCTTCGTGCCGGTCGGCGCCGGCTCGTACTCCCGTGGCCGCCGCCTCGTCAAACCCAGGCGCTCCGCCCTCCTCACGGTCGCCGTGCCGTCCATCGCCGTGATGGGAGTGGCCGCGGCCGCCGCCGCGTCCGTCATGGACCAGGCCCCGGACGACGACACCACGACGCAGGCCTCGGCATCGGACGCCGCCGGCGTCAAGCCCGCCAACAGCAAGCTCGACACCCAGCTCGCCGGTCTCTCGGCCGACGCGGACGACTTCGCCGACCGTGCCAGCCGCACCCAGGAGCGCATCGATCTCCAGGAGCGCCAGGAAGCGGAGCGGGAGCGCAAGGCCAAGGCGGCCGCGCGCAAGGAGGCACTGCGCCCCAAGTTCGCGCTGCCGGTCAAGCAGCAGGGGCTCAGCGCGACGTTCGGGCAGGCGGGTCTCAACTGGCTGTCCGGCCACTCGGGCATCGACTTCCCCGTCAGCAACGGCACCCCGGTGATGGCCGCGACCGACGGCACCGTCTTGGCCAAGTACGACATGTCGTTCGGCAACATGGCCGTCGTGACGGCGCCGGACGGCACCGAGACCTGGTACTGCCACCTCAGCAGCACCAAGATCCGCTCGGGCACGGTCAAGGCCGGTGACACGATCGGGTACTCCGGAACGTCCGGCAACTCAACGGGACCGCACCTGCACTTCGAGGTGCATCCGGGCGGCGGTGCCGCGATCGACCCGCTCGCCTGGCTGCGTTCCAAGGGTCTCGACCCGAGCTGACCGCCCCGAGCCGTGACCGGACCGGGCTGATCAGCCTGGTCCGGCCGGACGCGCTACAGCTTCTCCACCGGCGCGTACCGCAGCAGCAGCCGCTTGGGCTTCTCACCGCCGAAGTCGACCGTCGCCTCGGCGTTGTCCCCGCCGCCCTTCACCGCGACGACCCTGCCCATGCCGAAGCTGTCGTGCGCCACCCGGTCCCCCACCGTCAGCGAGACGACCGGCCGGTCCGAGGCACGCCGCGTCGCGAAGCCGCTGGGCCCACCGCGCCGCCCGGCAACCGCCGCGCCCGCGCCCGCGCCGAACCCCGAGC
>NZ_JBOHCV010000084.1:0-1708 GCF_050698815.1 Streptomyces sp. | reverse complement strand
GTGCGGGACCTGCCGCAGAGCGGTGCGGGCGACGACCCGGCCGGCACCGGCCTGGCAGCACCGGCCGGCTCCTCCGCCGCCGCCCGTAGGCAGCGCTGGGCGGAACGGATCGGCGGCACCAGCACCTCCCGCTGGGGCGTCGCCCTGATGAGCGCCTTCGTCCGGAAGGGCCAGTGGACGGTGCCGCGTGCCTTCACCGGCATCGCCGTCATGGGCGGCGGCGAACTCGACCTGCGGGACGCGCGCTTCGAGTACGGCGAAGTCGTCATCCGCTGCTTCACGCTGATGGGCGGCATCAACATCGTGGTACCGCCGGAGGTCGAGGTCGACGTGCGCGGCATCGGCATCATGGGTGCCTTCGACTCCACCGGGGCCGGCCATGGCGAGCCGGGCGCCCCACGTGTGGTGGTCACCGGGCTCAGCCTGATGGGCGGAGTCGTCGTCGAGCGGAAGGTCCCGCGTGCGGAGAAGGAGCGGCTGCGCGCGGAACGGCGGGAGAGGCGTGAACTCGAGCGCCGTCAGCGTGGGGAGGACCGCGAGCACGGGCACGGCGGTCACGGACACGGCGAGCGCAAGTCGCTGTAGGGGGCGTGTCGTTCGGCTCGCCTCGCCCGCGGAACAGCGGTCCGCCGCTCACCACCAGGCGGCGGGGTCCGCGCCGGGCAGACCGGGCGGGCGTGACCAGGTGGCCGGGGCGCCCTCGTAGCCGACGGGTGGCAGCGCGTGCCGCAGCCGCCCCAGCGGGCTGTCGGTCTCGGTGAGCCAGGCGGCGGGATCGTAGGCGGCGCCGTGGAGCGCCCGCGCCCCAGCCGGGTCCGGCCGGGGCGGACGCCCGGTCGGGTCGCCCAGCCCGTTCAGCAGCCAGTGCGCGGTCTGGGCCAGCGCCAGCCGTACGAGACGCGACCCGCACCTGCCACGCCGCTGCTCGGTGAGCGCGCGGAGCAGGGCGGCGGCGAGCAGATAGCCGGTGCCGTGGTCCAGGGCCTGTGCGGGCAGTACGCCGGGGGCGCCGGGAGCACCCACGTCCGGGCCTTGCTGCGGCGCCTCGGTGGCCGCGATGCCGGTGGCCACCTGGACCAGGCTGTCGAAGCCGCGCCGCCGGTGCCATGGCCCGTACGCACCCCAGGCGCTCAGTTGTCCCACCACCACACCGGGCCGCCGGTCGGCCAGCGACTCCGGGGCGAGGCCGAAACGGTCGAGGGCGCCGGGGCGGTAGCCGGTGACGACGACGTCCGCGGCCGACAGCAGCTCCTCGAAGGTGGCCTGATCCGCGCGGGAGGAAAGGTCGAGCAGGGTGGAGCGCTTGCCCAGGCCCGTGTCGGCGTGCGTGTCGAGGCTCTCCGGGAGCTGCGGGGCGTCGACACGCAGCACGTCGGCGCCGAACAGCGCCAGCGTGCGGGTGGCGACCGGCCCGGCGATGACCCGGGTGAGGTCCAGTACGCGCAGGCCGTGCAGGGCGCCACGGCCCACCAGCTCCGGCAGCGGGAGGGGCGGCGCCTGGTCCAGCCGTCCGGTGCTGAGCAGCGGGCGGGCTGCGGCCTCCGCGCCCTGCGGGTGCCGTGCCCACTCCTCCGGTGCGCGGACGGCGACGGAGAGACCGCCGGCCGCGTGGACGGTCTCCTCGACCTCGGCCGCGGTGCGCTGCGCCAGCTCCGCCGAAACGGCGTCGGCGAGTGCCGTGTCCCCGCGGCCTTGCTCCGCGACGCCG
>NZ_JBOHCV010000083.1:0-4231 GCF_050698815.1 Streptomyces sp. | reverse complement strand
CAACTGCGCCCGGGCTCCGACGGGCGGGTGCTGCGGGTCGCGGACGCCGTCGACTCCGGCTGGCGGGCCACGCTCGACGGGGCGCCGCTGGACCCGGTCACGGTCGACGGGTGGGCACAGGGCTTCCGGCTCCCCGCGGCGGGAGGCCGCCTCGACCTCACCCACGAGACGAGCGCGGCGCACACCGGATGGGTGTGGCTGCAGGGCTTCCTGGCCGTCGTGGTGGTCGTCCTCACCCTGCCCGGACGACGGCGTGAGGTCGACGACGATCTGCCGGAGGCCGCACCCGTACCCGCGCAGGCCGTTCAGGGCGAGGGGCGTCGGGCGCGCAGGCTGCGCGCGGCGGAGGGCACGCCGGACGGCGCGACCGCCCCAGCAGACACAGCGACCGCACCAGCGGACCCAGCCGTGCCCGAACCGCCGGCGCGGGCGCCGGAGACGGCGGGGCAGGGGTACTACGAGCCCGGGGTCGACGACAGCGGGTACAGCCAGTACGAGCAGTACAGCCAGTACGGCCGGTACGGCACGGAGTACGAACAGCCTTACGGTGAGCCGCGGTACGCGCCGCCGGAACCACCGGCGCCGCCTCGGCAGCCCTACGGCGACGGGGACACGTCACAGCCGTACGACCCATACGCGGGACCGGCCGATCCGTACGACTACGACCCCCGGTACGGCAACAGGAGCGATCAGCAGTGAACCGCACCACCCTGACCCTCATCGGCGCGGTCACCGCGCTCGCCGCCGTGACCGGTGTGGCCGCTGTCGCGGCGCCCGGCGACGAGACACCGGCGGGCGTATCGGCGGCCGGGCGCAAGCCGGTCGAGCGCTCCACTCTCGTGTGCCCGCAGGCCAGCACCTCCGACGTCGCGGAGACGGAGTACACCGCCTTCTCGCCGAAGGGCGGCGAGGGCAAGGGTGGCGCCGAGCTGTATCCGGCTCCGGAGGCGGACGCCGACGGTCCGCCCGACGAGGGTGGCAAGGGCGACAAGGGCAAGGGCGAGAAGGACAAGAAGGACGGGAAGAAGGACGGTGCGGCCGAGGAGAAGCCCGTCGTTCCCCTGAAGGCCCCCGGCAAGCCCGTGACGGCCACGACGGACGTGGCCGACGGACCCGCGCTGGTGGGTTCCGCCGACGGACGGTTCGCGCCCGGCTGGACGGTCCAGCAGACCACGCAGGTCGCCGCGGGCGCCGGGCGCGGGCTGCAGGGCTCGGCCTGCTCGGTGCCGGACACCGACTTCTGGTTCCCCGGGGCAAGCACCGACAAGCAGCGGCAGGACCACGTCCAGCTGACCAACCCCGACAGCACGAGTGCCGTCGTCGACCTGGACCTGTACGGCAAGGACGGCCGGCAGCGGACGGCGTCGGGTGAGGGCATCACCATCCCGCCCCATTCCACGGTGCCTGTGCTGCTGTCGACGCTGACCACGCAGCCGATGACCAATGTGGCGCTTCATGTGGTCTCCCGTACCGGCCGCGTGGGCGCACAGGTGCGGGCGGTCGACGAGAAGCTGGGCGGCGACTGGCTGTCCGCGGCCGCGGACGCCAACCCCAGCGCGGTCCTGCCGGGAATCCCCGGTGACGCCACCGCCGTACGCCTCGTCGTCTTCGCCCCCGGGGAGAACGACGCCGACCTCAAGGTCCGGCTCGCGAGCCCGTCCGGACAGATCACCCCGGCCGGCCACGAGACCCTGCACGTACGGGGAGGGATGACGGCCGCCGTCGATCTGCGGGACCTCACCAAGGGCGAGGCGGGCTCACTCGTCCTCACCCCGTCGGAGGGTGACGCCACCCCCGTGGTCGCGGCGCTGCGCGTGACGCGTGGCAAGGGAGCGAAGCAGGAAACGGCCTTCATCCCCTCGACGGCCCCGGTCGAGGAGCGGGCCACCGCCGCGGGCAGCCGGGACAAGGGCTCCCGGCTGTCGCTGACCGCGACCGGGAAGTCGGCGAAGGTACGCGTGACCTCTTCGGCGGGCAGCGATGGCGGGAGCCCGGTGAGCAAGACGTACACAGTGAAGGGAAACACCACCAAGTCCCTTGTCCCGCCCCGGCCGGACGGTGGCAAGGGCAGCTACGCGGTGACTGTCGAGCGGCTCTCCGGCGGCTCGCTGTACGCGTCGCGCATGCTGGAGCGGGAGACGGACGGTGTGCCCGCCTTCACGGTGCAGACGCTGCCCGACGACCGCGGCATGGTGTCGGTGCCCGACTCCGGCCAGGACCTGTCGGTGCTCACCGAGGGGGACTGAGCGGACGGCTTCGCCCGGTCCGCCGTCGTGTCTCGGGCGACCCCGGGGTGACCGTGCCGGAGAGGGCCGCTCCTCAGTCCTGCCCGTACCGCGGATCGACCGACTCCGGGGACAGGCCCAGCAGTTCGGCCACCTGTTCCACCACGACCTCGTGCACGAGCAGTGCCCGCTCGTCGCGACTGCGGGTGCGGATCTCGACCGGGCGGCGGTAGACGACGATCCGGTCCGGTCGGCCGTCCTCCGCCTCGGCCACCCGGCCCAGTGGCACGGCGTCGGCCTGGTCGTCCTCGTCACTGCCCGCACGCGGCACTTCCTGCACCGCGAACTCGACGCCGGACAGCTGCGGCCAACGCCGCTCCAGCCTGCCGACCGAGTCGCGCACCAAGTCGTCGAAGGCGTCTGTGCGGGTGACGGCGAGCGGCACCTGGGGTGGTGCCACCGGGCCACGCATGCCGCGCCCGTGACGGTCGCGCCGGCGCGGGCGCGGATCGGCGCGACCGGGCTCGTCGGCCCGGTACGGGCGGCCCGGCGGTACAGGGCTGTTCATCATCAGGAGCCTAGCCTCCACGCGGCTGTCACACACCAGCACCGTCCATTCACCGTCCGTGTCTCCGGATGACCGGTCCCGTCTCTTTCAGGTCTGTTTCCCGCACCCGTTGCGACCGTTGATCTCGCCTCGAAAGGCATGGTTCGGGGCGACTCCCGACCGCTTGGCCCGCGTTCGCCCGCCATTCCCGATCGCACGGACGCCGGCTCCCTCGCCTTCTCGCAGATCAGGTGTTTCCAGCCAACCAGAACGACACGACGGAGTGACGTCAAGGGGAGTCGTCGCAGCCCGCTCAAGAGTGCGGTACGGTCCATCGTCGTGAGCCCTGTACGTCGCTGTTCGCGCACCGCATGCGGCCGTCCCGCCGTCGCGACGCTGACGTACGTCTACGCGGATTCCACCGCCGTTCTCGGCCCACTCGCCACCTACGCCGAGCCGCACTGCTACGACTTGTGTGCCGAGCACTCCGAGCGGCTGACCGCCCCGCGCGGCTGGGAAGTCGTACGGCTCGCCGTCGACCCGGGCCAGGTCCGGCCCAGCGGCGACGACCTCGAGGCGCTCGCCAACGCCGTGCGGGAGGCGGCCCGTACGCCCCGGCGTGACCCGTCGGGAGCGGCGCCGTCCGACGCGGTGGGCGGCCCGAACGGCCGGGACTCCGACCCGATGGAGGTCGCGCGCCGCGGTCACCTGCGGGTGCTCAGGTCGCCGGAGCCCTGATGGGGCGACCGGCCGCGGCCGGTCGCGAAGTCCCTGCGGGTAGGTTTGGGGCTCCGTTCGGCGGTTGAGCTGTTAAGTCGTCGAGGACCACCTGAGCACCCAGGAGAGGGCCGGCCCGTGGCTGATCTGTCGGAGATCGTGAAGGCGTACGACGTGCGCGGCGTAGTGCCGGACCAATGGGACGAAAGGCTCGCCGAGTTGTTCGGTGCCGCCTTCGTCCACGTCACCGGTGCGTCGGCCATCGTGGTCGGTCACGACATGCGGCCCTCGTCTCCGGGGCTGTCGCGGGCCTTCGGACGGGGTGCGGCCGGACGGGGCGCGGATGTCACCGAGATCGGGCTGTGCTCGACCGACCAGCTCTACTTCGCCAGCGGTGAACTGAACCTGCCGGGCGCGATGTTCACCGCGAGCCACAACCCCGCGCAGTACAACGGCATCAAGATGTGCCGGGCCGGAGCCGCACCGGTGGGCCAGGACACCGGGCTTTCCGACATCCGGGCCCTCGTCGAGCGCTGGTCCGAGTCCGGCCTTCCGGCGGCGGCGCCCGCGGACGGTGCCTCCGGGCAGCCCACCGGGACCATCACCCGGCAGGATGTGCTGGCCGACTACGCGACGCATCTGCGCACGCTGGTCGACCTCACCGGCATCCGGCCGCTGAGTGCGGTGGTGGACGCGGGGAACGGCATGGGCGGACACACCGTCCCCACAGTCTTCGAGGGGC
>NZ_JBOHCV010000082.1:0-4499 GCF_050698815.1 Streptomyces sp. | reverse complement strand
GACCGGTTGACCGACGACGGCTGCGGCGGCTCCTCCTGCACATGCGCGTACGCGATGGCCAGCGGGGAGTCGGCGTCGAAGGGAAGGCGTCCGGTCAGCAGCTCGAAGAGCATGATGCCGACCGAGTAGAGGTCGGAGCGGGCGTCGACGCCACGCCCCAGTGCCTGTTCCGGCGAGAGGTACTGCGGGGTGCCGACGACCATGCCGGTCTGTGTCATCGAGGTCACGCCGGACTGCATGGCTCGCGCGATACCGAAGTCCATGACCTTGACCACACCGCGCTTGGTCATCATGACGTTGCCCGGCTTGATGTCGCGGTGCACCAGCCCCATCTCGTGACTGACCTCGAGTGCCGCCAGCACGTCGCCCGTGATCTTCAGCGCCTTCTCGGCGGGCATGGCGCCGTAGCGCGCTATGTCCTCGTCCAGGGCGTTGCGCAGCGGCTGGCCCTCGACGTACTCCATGACGATGTACGGCACCGTCGCACCGTCGATGGTGTCCTCGCCGGAGTCGAAGACCGAGACGATGTTGGTGTGGGTGAGCTTGGCCACCGACTGCGCCTCGCGGCGGAAGCGCTCGCGGAACGACTGCTCGCGGCCCAGCTCGGTGTGCAGCGTCTTCACCGCGACCTGCCGGTCGAGCACCGAGTCGTAGGCGAGATAGACCGAGGCCATGCCGCCGGCCCCGAGGAGGCTCTGGAGCTGGAACCGGCCGTTGCCGACCGTACGGCCGACGTATTGTGCGGCTGCCTGTCCGCCGTCGTCACTCATCTGACTGCTTCCCCCCGGCGGCAGTGCCCCCGCACAGGTGTGTTCGGGGGCAGATGTTCCAGTGCCCCGAAGATCCAGTGATCCTGCTACTCGGACCAAGTCTGCCGAAGGGCTCTGCCACGTCAAGCGCGATGCCCGTTCCGTAACCGGATGTGCAACCTTGGACCAGGACTGTGGCAGTTCGGCGGGGTGCCGGAGGGGGCGTCGGCCGGGTGTCGGGCAGTTCACAGTCGGCGCCCGGGCAGCCGACCGCCCACCGCCTGGGAACTTGCCAGCCGGGCACCGCAGCCGATTGGATGGCTCTTCCGTCCCCATCCATGTGACTTCTTGAGCCTGTAGCCTCCACAGCGGAGTGGGGCGCCCCGGCACAGCCGGGTGAGCCGAAGAGCCAGGCCGGCGGAGTACGCACCCGCGTGACCCGCGGCATTTCCGATTCACGGCGAGGACTGATGGCACAGACGCAGGCCGGCGGGGGCCCGATGGACCCCGACGCCACGGGCGGTTCCATGGCCGATTCGCCGGAGCTGTGGGGTAACAACGGCCTGGTCGGTGACGGGCGCTACCGCCTCTCGCACCGTCTCGGACGCGGCGGCATGGCGGAGGTCTTCGCCGCCGAGGACCTGCGCCTGGGCCGTACGGTCGCGGTCAAGCTGCTGCGCTCGGACCTCGCCGAGGACCCGGTCTCCAAGGCCCGTTTCACCCGCGAGGCCCAGTCGGTCGCCGGTCTCAACCACCACGCCGTCGTCGCGGTCTACGACTCCGGTGAAGAGGTGATCGGCGGCTCCGTCACCCCGTACATCGTGATGGAGATGGTCGAGGGCCGCACCATCCGCGATCTGCTGCTGAACGCCGACGCACCCCCGGCCGATCAGGCACTGATCATCGTCTCCGGTGTGCTGGAGGCCCTGGCCTACAGCCATCAGCACGGCATCGTGCACCGCGACATCAAGCCCGCCAACGTCAGCATCACGCAGACCGGCGCGGTCAAGGTGATGGACTTCGGCATCGCCCGCGCCCTGCACGGCGCCTCCAACACGATGACCCAGACCGGCATGGTCATGGGCACCCCGCAGTACCTCTCCCCGGAGCAGGCCCTCGGCAAGACCGTCGACATCCGCTCCGACCTCTACGCCACCGGCTGTCTTCTCTACGAACTCCTCACACTCCGGCCGCCCTTCACCGGCGAGACCCCGCTCTCGGTCGTCTACCAGCACGTGCAGGACGAGGCGGTGCTGCCCTCCGAGGCGTCCGACGCCGTACCGCCCGAGCTGGACGGTCTGGTGATGCGGGCACTGGCGAAGGACCCCGACGACCGGTTCCAGAGTGCCGAGGAGATGCGCGGCCTCGGGCAGTACGCGCTGCGGATGCTGCACGAGCAGGGCGGCCACACCGGCGGCCTGTGGAACACCGGCCCGGTCTCGCACGCCGGCGGCTCCACCCCGGCCATGGGCGTCCCCGGCGCCGGCGCCCGCCAGCACCCTGGGCACGGTGACACCTCCCAGCTGGCGCCCCCGCTGCTGATGGGCGGCCCGGACCGGGACGACGGCGGATTCGAGGGCGGTCCACGGGACGGCGGCAGGCGCCGCGGCGGCGGTGGCGTCAAGTACGCGCTGATCGCCTTCCTCGCCGTGATCGCCGTCGCGGGCGGCATCTTCTACGCGCTCAACGCCGGCTCGGACGGCAAGAAGAACGACGTCAAGCCGGACTCCTCCACGTCGCAGCCGAAGGACGAGAAGACCACCGACGGACCGACGTCGACGCCGAGCCAGACCGAGGAGGACCCGGGCACCAGCACCGGCGACACCGGCGAGGCGACGCCGTCCCAGACCCCGTCGCAGACGACCCCGAGCGAGACCGAGACCTCGCCCACGGAAGAGCCGACGAACACCCCCTCCGAGTCGAACTCCGGCGGCCAGGGCGGTAACAGCTCCAACGGTGGTTCCTCGGGCGGCAGCGACGAACCGTCGGACGACCCCACCCCGAGCGAGGAAACCTCCGGCGTGCAGGGCGCGAACGGCAGCGGAGTAGCCGGCGGCTGACGGGCCGGCCTCAGCCGTCCGGGTCCTCGAGTCCCGCCCGCATCCGGGCGACATAGGCCGCCGCCTGGGTGCGGCGCTTCATGCCGAGCTTGGCGAGCAGCTGCGAGACGTAGTTCTTGATGGTCTTCTCGGCCAGGCTCAGCTCTTCGCCGATGGCGCGGTTGGTGAGGCCCTCGCCGATCAGGTCGAGGATTCTGCGTTCCTGGTCGGTGAGCGAGGCGAGCCGGTCGTCCGTGCGGCGCCCGTCGCCCGCCCGTAGCCGTTCCACCACCCGGCGGGCCGCGGCCGGGTCCAGCAGTGACTTTCCGGCGGCGGCGTCCCGTACGGCCGTCTGCAGCTCGTCACCGCGGATTCCCTTCAGTACGTAGCCGGCGGCCCCGGCCAGCACGGAATGGACGAGGGCCTCATCGTCGGGGAAGGAGGTGAGGATCAGGCAGGCGATGTCCTGGTCGTAGGAGCGCAGCTCGCGGCAGACCTCGATGCCGTTGCCGTCCGGGAGGCGCACGTCCAGCACGGCGACATCGGGCTCCATGGCGGGGATGCGGGTCAGCGCGTCGGCTGCGCTGTCCGCTTCGCCGATCACCTCGATGTCGGACTCCGCTGACAGCATCTCGTGCACGCCTCGGCGGATCACCTCATGGTCGTCGAGCAGGAATACCGTGATTTTTCCGATTCCGCTCACCTTTTCAGTCTCACATACTGGTCTCGGTTCTGCTCTTCCCGCACTCTGGAGCTGCGGGATAACGTGCAAGGGTCCACGGGGCCTGCGCGGCCGTGACCAGTGATGTACTTGATTTCTCGGCTGTTGCTTGGATTTCCGACTCCTTTACTTGGATATCCGAACAAAGTTGCAGGTCAGGGCGCCTTCATGCATGTATGGAGGTCTGGGCATGGCTGCAGCTGGCCTCGACCGGGACATCAGTCACCGTTCGGTTGCCGTCCGTGTCGCACCCACCCCGTGCGCCGTACGGGGCCGGGCGAGCCTCCCTCCGCCCGAGGCGGGGGACCCCCAGGCCACCGGCGACCCCGGGGGCCGGACAGAAGAGGAGCACACGTGACCGTGGAGAGCACTGCCGCGCGCGGTAAGCCGCGCCGCAGCGACCCCGGAGCAAAACGCGCCACGAAGAAGACGGCGTCCGCGCAGAGCGACGCCGGCGGCACCAACGGCACCACCGGCAAGAGCAGTGCGGCATCGCGCAAGCCCGCGAGCAAGGCCGTCGGCAAGACCGCCGGCAAGACCGCCACGGCGGGCGCGAAGGGCGGCAAGGGCGGTACGCGCCGGGCGGACGCCCCCGCGGCGTCGGCCGCGACGGCGGGCACCGAGCTCGTGCAGCTGCTGACCCCCGAGGGCGAGCGGGTCGAACACCCCGAGTACTCCCACCTGATCGAGCACCTCACCACGGACGACCTGCGCGGCTTCTACCGCGACCTGGTGCTCGCGCGGCGGATCGACACAGAGGCAGTGGCCCTGCAGCGACACGGCGAACTGGGTCTGTGGGCGAGTCTGCTCGGCCAGGAGGCCGCTCAGGTCGGGTCCGGCCGTGCCCTGGCGAAGGACGACTACGCCTTCCCGACCTACCGGGAGCACGGCGTCGCCTGGTGCCAGGGCTTGGACCACCTCAACGTGATCGGCCTGTTCCGCGGCGTCAGCCACGGCGGCTGGGACCCCGCCGAGCACAACTTCCACCTG
>NZ_JBOHCV010000081.1:0-3304 GCF_050698815.1 Streptomyces sp. | reverse complement strand
GCCAGGGCGTCGAGGTCGAGGGTCTGGAACTCCGCCGCGTAGTCGAAGTCCCCGTCCATGGGGTTGGCCACGGCGGGGTGCTTACGCAGGATCGACAGGTTGAGCTGGTTCGGCCACCAGTCACGGTTGCTTCCACCTTCGGTGGGGTGGTTGAAGCGCCCGGCCGAGACCGGGCACCCGCCCGCACCTTCCTCGTTCATCTCGCCAACAACGGCGTCAGGACTGTCAGCCATGGGGGATTCCTTCCGGGTTCAACGGGTGTTACTCAGGAGCTGGTTGTGGAACAGCCGGGGCACAGGCCCCAGTAGACGACCTCGGCCTCATCGATCGCGAAGCCGTGGTCGTTGGACGCGGTCAAGCAGGGCGTGGTGCCGACGGCGCAGTCCACATCGGCGATGGCACCGCACGACCGGCACACGACGTGGTGGTGGTTGTCCCCGACCCGCGCCTCGTAGCGCGCCACCGAGCCCGGCGGCTCTATGCGCCGCACCAGACCCGCCGCGGTCAGCGCGCGCAGCACGTCATAAACGGCCTGGTGGGACACCCTGCCGAGATCCTCGCGTACGGCACCGGTGATCGAGTCCGTGTCCGCGTGCGGATGGTCGTGCACGGCGGACAGCACCGCTGTCCGAGGACGCGTCACGCGCAGCGCGGCCCCGCGCAGCATCCGCTCGTAGTCCGTGGTCGTGGGCACACGCCGGAGTCTCGCCCACTTTCTGGAATCAATCAAGTCTGTGGACGATCAAAGCCGGCCGATTCGGGCGGTGGGGCAAGGGCGCCCCTGGCGTCGACGGAGTACGCGGCGCGGGCAAGACCACGCTGCTCCGCTCCGTACCGTCAAGCCCCGGGTGTGGGGGGAGGTACATCGGAGACGTACTCGAGCCAGGCCAGGCAGACCCAGACCAGACCTCCCAAGGCGAGCAGTGCCGCGACGACGGGGAGCAACGTACGGGTGGGGCGCGTACGGTCGCGAAGAACGGTGGCCGTGAGCGCCCACACCGCTCCCGCGGCGGCCGGAACTCCGAAGACCATGATCGGCAGCTCTACCCAGAGCACGCTCAGGTCCTGGCCCTCCCCCTCGAAGCCGCCGTGCAGCATCGGCCGGGCGCCGTGCGCCCAAGCGAACAGGCCGGCTGCCGCACCGGCCAGCATGACGAGACAGCCGACGGTGTCCGATGCGGACGAGCGATCCCTCATGCCCCGTGTGGACGCCACCCACCTGCCGCCGGTTCCCCCGCCGTGGACTCAGCCGCGTCGTGGTGGCGAAACAGGCGACAGGATCGATCAGGAATCGAGAAGCGCCCGCCCCCGAGCCGCACCTAGCGTGACCTCCGTGGACCTCCCCGTTCACGCGAGCTTCGGCTCCGGCTGCGTACCCGGGAAGGAGGAGGACCAGACGTACGCTCGAAGCCGGCCGGATCGAGCCAGGCAACGCCGACGGAGACCGCGAAGGGGCTCCGACTCACAGATGGAGAAACGATGAGCATGGCCACGAGGACTGACACGCAGTCGCCTGCGCCGCACGTTGCCGACAGCCACGATCTGATCCGCGTGCACGGCGCGCGCGTGAACAACCTCAAGGACGTCAGCATCGAGATCCCGAAGCGCCGGCTGACGGTGTTCACCGGCGTCTCCGGCTCGGGCAAGAGCTCGCTGGTGTTCGCCACGATCGCCGCGGAGTCGCAGCGGATGATCAACGAGACCTACAGCAGCTTCGTGCAGGGCTTCATGCCGACGCTGGCGCGGCCCGAGGTCGACGTACTCGAAGGGCTGACGACCGCGATCATCGTCGACCAGCAGCGGATGGGTGCCGACGTCCGTTCCACGGTCGGCACCGCCACCGACGCCAACGCGATGCTGCGCATCCTCTTCAGCCGGCTCGGGAAGCCGCACATCGGCTCGCCCCAGGCGTTCTCGTTCAACGTCGCCTCGATCAGCGGAGCGGGAGTGGTCACTCTGGAGCGCGCCGGACGGACCGTGAAGGAGCGTCGCAGCTTCAGCGTCACCGGCGGTATGTGCCCGCGCTGCGAAGGCCGGGGCACGGTCTCCGACATCGACCTCACCCAACTCTACGACGACTCCAAGTCGATCGCCGAGGGCGCGTTCACCATCCCCGGCTGGAAGTCGGACAGCTTCTGGACGGTGCGGGTCTACGCCGAGTCGGGCTTCGTCGACCCGGACAAGCCGATCCGCAAGTACACGAAGAAGGAGATGGAGGACTTCCTCTACCGGGAGCCGACCAAGGTGAAGGTCGAGGGCGTCAACCTCACCTACGAGGGGCTGATCCCCAAGGTCCAGAAGTCGTTCCTCTCCAAGGACCGGGAGGCGATGCAGCCGCACATCCGGGCATTCGTGGACCGGGCGGTCACCTTCACGGCTTGCCCCGAGTGCGAGGGCACCCGGCTCAGCGAGGCGGCCCGCTCCTCGCGGATCGGCGGGATCAGCATCGCCGACGCCTGCGCGATGCAGATCAGTGACCTCGCCGAATGGGCCCGCCGCCTCGACGAGCCCTCGGTCGCTCCGCTGCTCACCGCGCTGCTGCAGACCCTCGACTCGTTCGTGGAGATCGGTCTCGGCTACCTCTCGCTCGACCGGCCGTCGGGCACGCTGTCGGGCGGCGAGGCGCAGCGCGTCAAGATGATCCGCCACCTCGGCTCGTCGCTCACCGACGTCACCTATGTCTTCGACGAGCCCACCATCGGCCTGCACCCCCACGACATCCAGCGGATGAACAACTTGCTGCTGCGCCTGCGCGACAAGGGCAACACGGTCCTCGTCGTCGAGCACAAGCCGGAGACGATCGTGATCGCCGACCACGTCGTCGACCTCGGCCCCGGCGCCGGTACGGCGGGCGGCACCGTCTGCTTCGAGGGGACCGTCGAGGGGCTGCGGGCCGGCGGCACGGTCACCGGCCGCCATTTCGACGACCGGGCCGCCCTCAAGGAGACGGTGCGGAAGTCCACCGGCACACTGGAGATCCGCGGCGCGACGGCGCACAACCTGCGCGACGTCGACGTCGACATCCCGCTCGGTGTGCTGTGTGTCGTCACCGGCGTCGCCGGCTCGGGCAAGAGTTCGCTGATCCACGGCTCGCTGGTCAACCGTCCCGGGGCGCGCGAGGGTGTGGTCTCGGTCGACCAGACCGCGATCCGCGGCTCGCGGCGGAGCAACCCGGCTACGTACACCGGACTGCTCGACCCGATCCGCAAGGCGTTCGCGAAGGCCAACGGCGTGAAGCCGGCGCTGTTCAGCGCCAACTCCGAGGGCGCCTGCCCCAACTGCAACGGCGCCGGCGTCATCTACA
>NZ_JBOHCV010000080.1:0-2607 GCF_050698815.1 Streptomyces sp. | reverse complement strand
GCGTGTTGACGAACGCCCGGTGATGTTCTCTGTCGCACCATTCCAGCTTCAAGTAGCTCTTTCCCGCCGAGGCGCGGATCGTGCGCTTGTCCCGGGCCAACGACTCCGCCGAGCGTGCGGACACCGTGATGTAGCCGACGAGGTTGACGCCCGCCGCGCCCGACGCGAGGTCCTCGCCGCGCTGGTCGACGCGGCCGTGAGCGGCGACGTCACGCGGGTCGATGGTTCGGTTCATCTTCGCCTGGCGGCTGGCCTCCGCCTCGTCGTTGGTCTTCTCCGTCAGCATCCGCTCGATCGCCTGCTCGGTCGGCTCCAGATCCATGGCCACCGAGACCGTACGGATCACGTCGGGTGTGTGCACGAGCAGCGGCGCGAGGAAGTTGACGCCGACCGGAGTCATCGGCCACTCCTTCACCCATGCCGTCGAGTGGCACCACGGCGCCCGTGTCGTCGACTCCCGCGTCTTCGCTTGCAGATACGTCGGCTCCATCGCGTCCAGCTCGGCGGGCCACGCGTTGCGCTTCGACATCGCCTGGAGGTGGTCGATGGCGTGGTCCGGGTCGTACATGGAGTGGATGAGTGATGCCAGCCTGGCCTGCCCGAGCGGCTGCCGCACCCGGATGTCCGCTTCCGTCAGACGGGCACAGATGTCCGTCAACTCGCGGGCCATCACGATGGCGAGGCCCTCGTCCTTGGACAGCTTGCGCCCCGCACGTCCCGCCGAGCGCTGCGCCGCCTTCGCGATCGTCGCGCCCTCGGCGGCCAGTTCGCGCCCGTAGTGCATGCAGGCGACCAGATAGGCGCGGTGCTGCTCGCTGGAGGTGGACACCATCGACTGCAGATGCTCGTAGGAGTCCCGCAGCCAGGGTGCGGCCTTTTCGTCGCCGCGCTGGTCGACGTCCTTGGCGTGGGCGTCGGGATCGGCGGGCAGCGTACGGGCCAGCATCTGCAGCCGGGTGACGTAGCCGTCGCCGTTCGCGACGTGTTTGAGGAGGGTGCCGAAGCGGTCGACGAGTGCTTCCTGGTCCTCGCTGTCGCGCAGTCCGACGCCCGGGCCCTCGATCTCGATGGCTGCGGTGACCGTACGGCGGTCGGCGTGCAGCAGCACGGCGAGTTCGTCCGGACCGAAGGGTGCGGAGAGCCAGTTGATGCGGCCGACGCCGGGCGGTGGGCCGATCTCGACCTCACGTCCGTCGAGCCGGACGCCGGCCTCGGCGACACCTGAGCGGTACGTGCTGCCTGCGCGCAGGATCCTGCGGAACGAACGGTTGATTTCGAACCACCTGTAGAACGTACGGCCCTTGTACGGCACGTAGATCGCGGCGAGCGCGAGCACCGGGAAGCCGAGGAGAGCAGGGATACGGAAGGAGAGCACGGGGATGAGCAGCCCGCTCATCATGCCGAGGAAGGCGCCCGTGATGATCAGGCCGATCTCGCCGGTCTCCCGGTTCTTGCCGATCATCGCGCTGGGCCGCGCCCGGCCGATCATGTACGTGCGGCGAGGGGCGGCGGCGAGGTGGGAGGGGGTCGTCATCCGCGGTCACCTCCGGAGCGGTTGCTGGAACCGCTGTTCCTGGTGGGGCGGGGTGGGGCGGAGCGGTCGTACGCGCGGGGGGCGGGCGGTGCCTTCTGCTGGGGCACGTCGCCGCCTCCGCCGCGGGTGCTGTGGGCGGCGACGCCGCCGGAGACCTGGTTGCCGGGCTTGGCGCCACCGCCACCCTGACCGCCGGCCGGGCCGCCACCGCGGGCGCTGTGCGTGTTGATGCCCTGCCGTACGAGCGCGGCCGGTGAGGAGACGACGGCGGCGGCCGCACGGGAGGCGGGGTCGCGGGAGGCGTTGCGGTGGTTGACGACCTCGTCGCCGAAGCCGGGGACGAAGCGGTAGATCATCGCGCTGGCGAAGATGGCCAGCAGGATGATGGACAGCCCGGAGACGATGGCCGAGAAGGCGTTGGGTCCATCGGCCGAGGACAGCGCCCCGGCCAGCCCGAGCACGATCACGATCACCGGTTTCACGAGGATGACGGCGATCATGATGCCTGCCCAGCGGCGGACGTGGCCCCACAGGTTCTTGTCGACCAGTCCGGCGTAGACGGCCGTGCCGAGCAATGCCCCGACGTACAACAGGGCTGCCCTGACGACGAGTTCGAGGTAGAGGACGCCGGCGGCGAGGACGGAGATGAGCGAGACGAGGATCAGCATGATCGGTCCGCCGCCGATCTCGTTCCCCTCCTTGAGCGCATCGGAGAACGTCCCGAAGAACTGGTCCGTCTCGTTGGACGTACCCGCCGCGACGACCTCGGTCACGCTGTCGGTCGCCGAGACCACGGTGTAGAGGATGAGCGGGGTGAACGCCGACGCGAGGACGGTGAGCCAGAGGAAGCCGATGGCTTCGGTGATCGCCTCCACGAACGGCACGCCACGGATGGCCCGCTTGGCGACGGCGAGCAGCCAGATCGTGAGGGTGAGGATGGTGGACGCCGCGAAGACGACGGCGTACTGGCGCAGGAACTCGGGGTTGGTGAAGTCGACCTTGGTCGTCTCGTTGACGAGCTCCGCCAGCTTGTCGATCGTCCACGAGGCGGCCTTGGCGCAGCCCTTGGCGAG
>NZ_JBOHCV010000079.1:0-1727 GCF_050698815.1 Streptomyces sp. | reverse complement strand
CCTGGCACCGCAGCCGCAGCCGCAGCTGCGGCTGCCGGCGGGGGCGGCGGCTCCCGGTGAGCCGACTCCGCTCGGGCGCCACCGGAGCGCCGAACTGGCCGACGCGATGCGTGAACTGGGGGTCGTGGACCACAGCTTCCTCGGAGGCCGGGGCCGCTACCGGGACTCCGGAATGATGGGTGAGCCCACGAACGAACGGCCCGACTGCTTCTGGCAGGCGCCCGTGGACGAGGCCGCGCTGCACCTGGTGCGGGTGATCCGCGAGGTGCGGCCGCAGCTGCTGATCACCTACGACCCGGACGGGGGCTACGGCCACCCCGACCACATCCAGACCCACCGCGTCGCGATGAGGGCGGCGGAACTGGCCGCCCGCCCGGACTGCGCGACCGACGCGGGCGAGCCGCACGCGGTGTCCCGTATCTACTGGAACTGTGTGCCGCGGCCGGCCCTCGAGCACGGCTTCGCCCGGCTGCGGGCCGCGGCGGACATGAGTTCGCAGGTCCATCCGAAGGGGTCCGCCGCGTTCCCCTTCGCCGGCGTCGCCGAGCCGGCCGACGTGCCCGGGGTGGTGGGGGGCGAGGTGGCTGTGGATGCGGTGATCGACGGCCGGGCGTACGCGGAAGCGAAGGCTGCGGCGATGCGGGCGCACGCGACCCAGATCGTCGTCGACGGTGACTCCTTCGCCCTGTCGAACGGGTTGGGTCAGCCATTGCTCAGTACCGAGTACTACCGCTTGGCCCATCCCGTGGGGCAGCATGGCGGCGGCATCGCAAAGGACTTGTTCGCGGGAGCGGGCGTATGAACGGTGACAGTGACGGCAGCGCGGAGCGGGAGCAGCGGGGCGGGCGTTCCCTGCCGCCCTGGCCGCGTCCGGTGCCCGGTGGGCGAGCGGCTCGCGGGCTCGTCTATCTGGCGCTGACCGTGCTCGGCGTACTGGCCGCGGTCGCGGGCTCGTTGGTGCAGAGCGGCTGGTTTCCGGGTGGTCTCGTGCTCGCGCTGGCCGGAGCCGTCGGGCTCTTCTGGGGCGGGACCAAGCTGTGCCGTACCCGGGTGGGCGCGGTGGCACCCGGGGTGGGCTGGGCCGTCACGGTGGTACTGCTGACCACGGCCCGGCCCGAGGGCGACTTCCTCTTCGGAGCGGGATTCGGTTCATATGTCTTTCTCCTGGGCGGGATGCTCGCCGCTGTGATGTGTGCCACCATCGCGCTGCCAGCACCGCCAGTGCCAGGCCCCAAGTACCGCTGATGAGGCCGCTGTCCGGGCGATTCGGTGTAGCCGGGTCCCGGGCGAGCGACGCCAAGTAAAGTGGTGCGCGCCGGCGAGCCGTTCATGGACAAGCATGATGGGCGGCGAATCCAACCGGGAGTACCTGCTTTGAGCCGTGAAACTGACAGTTCGTCCTCCGGGCCCCAGGGCCGTGGCGGTTCGCCGTACCCGTCGGGGCCCGAGCCGTACGGACCTGGTGCCGCCGACGCCGACGAGGCGGCAGCCTCGGGCGCAGACCCGAGCGCGGGCGCGCAGCGGCGACCGGACGATCGCAAGACCGAGACGACCATCACCACCCGCATCCGGATCAACATCCCCGGTTCGCGGCCGATCCCGCCCGTCGTGGTGCGGAAGCCGGTCGGCGACAGCGAGTCCGGCGGCGCGGAGGACGTGGGCGGTGCCGCGGCCGGTGCGGAGCTGCCGCGCTCGCCGCTGACCGGCGACGGCGACCGCTCCGGCGC
>NZ_JBOHCV010000078.1:0-10829 GCF_050698815.1 Streptomyces sp. | reverse complement strand
ACCCGGACCCGGTCGCTCCGTACCGTCGCCTCCAGCGTTAACTGCGGTACGCGGGCGTGGAGATGTACGTTGGTGACCACCTCTGAGACGAGGAGACGGCCGACGTCCACGAGCGCTGGATGTTCCGTTGCGCGGAGCAGCGCCGCAACCATGTCGCGGGCGACCTTCGCGGTCTCGGGGAGGTTGGGGGCGTCCATCCGGTACGAGCGGATGAGTTCACCCGGTTCGTGGGTTGGGGCAGTCACGAGATTGGTCATGCTCGCCTCTCGGGATCGTCGTTGACCTCACCGCTCGCTCGCCACCGTGGCTCTGCCGTCCCTTCGAGACGCCCCCAAGGGCGCACAGACGGCCGCACTGCGGACTTACCAGTTCACGTAGCGGTACAGACACAGAGGGTAGCCCAGACGGGATCAACATAGCTACCAAACCCCCCGGATCACTGTTGCTCCAGGTGGACTGCCTCGCTTCGCGCAGTGGAGACTTGTCTCATGCCACCCAGGACAACGACAACGGCCCGTCAGCAGCGAGTTGGCGTCGAGCTGCGGAAGATGCGGGAGGCTGCCGGCTTCACCTCACGTGAAGCAGCCGCACGCCTGGGCATCGACCACACGAAGATCAGCCACATGGAGGCGGCCCGCTTCGGTGTCAGCGTGGAGCGGCTGCGCATGCTCGCCTCCGGCTACGGCTGCGACGACGAGTCATACGTGAACGCTCTGGCCGAGATGGCGTCCGAGCGCGGGAAAGGCTGGTGGGAGAGGTACAGGGGCATTCTTCCGGCAGGCTTCCTCGACCTGACCGAGCTGGAATGCCGGGCCACCGCCCTCTCGACCTACCAGGTCGCGCACGTGCCTGGACTCGCGCAGACCGAGGACTACGCGCGCGCCGTGTTCGGGCTGACCTTCCCGCGGCTTACGAAGGATGGCGTCGAGGCACGCATCTCGCATCGGATCCGGCGGGCGGAGATGCTGGAGCAGCAGGATGCTCCCACGTCCACCGCGCTCATCCATGAGGCCGCGTTGCGCATGCGTTTCGGTGGCAGGGAGCTCGCCCGAGCCCAGCTTGAACACCTGCTGAAGCTGTCGGAGCACCCGAAGTTCACCATGCGGGTGATCCCGTTCGAAGCAGACGGGTTCGCAGGTTCGGGGCAGGCGGTACTGTACGCGAGCGGCCCGGTAGCACAGCTGGACACCGTCCAGTTGGATTCCGCGCACGGCGCGATCTTCTTGGACGCGCAGGCTCAACTCAAGGCGTACCGCGACCTCCTCGCCGCTATGGAGCGACGCTCCCTCAGCGTTCGGAGGTCGAGAGATCTGACGAGGAAGATCGCCCGAGAACTGTGAGGACTCAGAGATGCCCGTAAGCGACTGGCAGCGATCCTCCTTCTGCGGAGGGGGCGGAAATAACTGCGTCGAGGTCGCGCAAGCGGCCCCTGTGGTACGCCTCCGCGAGAGCGAGAACCCCCGCACGGTCATCACCACCACCCCCGACCGGCTCGCCGCGCTCATAGGAGCGGTCAAGGACGGGGCCTTCGACCACCTGACCACCTGACCACACAGAGATAGCAGCCGGGATCAGGTTGAGCTTCCGAGGGCGTTCAGCCCCGGCCCCGGTCGAGGGCGGCGGCGATTTCGTCCATCACCCGCTGCCAGTGCGACCGCTGTCGCTCGCGCTCCTCGGCGCTCACCATCCGTTCCTGGTGGAAGCGGAGCACCGTCCCGGCCCCGCTGCCGGCGGGCGTGAGGGCGACCTGGACGGTGGTCGCGCCGTGGGTGACGCGAATGCGGTCTTCGGGGCGGTAGCCGCGTACTTCGCCGGTGACGCCCGCGGCCGTACGGTACGGGGCGCCGCGCTCCGGGGTGAGCTCCGCGCCGGGGCCGAGCCAGAGGGCGAGCCCCTCAGGGCCGCTGATGAAGTCCCAGACGGCGGGCAGCGGATGGGGCAGCGTGCGGGAGACCCCGATCTGCCAGCCGGCGTCCTTGGTGAGTCCGGTGGGCATGGTGCTCATCCTTCCTCGGAACGGCGCGCGCGCAGCGTCCGTACCTTGTGCAGGTTGCCGCAGTGCTCCATGGAGCACCATCGGCGGCGGCCCGGCCGTGAGGTGTCGACGTAGATCAGGCTGCAGTCGTCGGCGGCGCACGTCCTGACACGGTGTGCGTACGAACCGGTCAGCAGCTCGACGGCGTCGCCGGCGACCGTGGCGAGCAACTGGGTGCCGCTGGCGGGCCCGGCCCAGCGCCGTTCGCCGTCCGGTCCGATCGCGGGTGCCAGCGGTGGGTGGGCGGCGGCTTCGTTGACGGTGTCGAGATCTCCGGACGCGGACTGTTCGCCGCGCGTACGGGCGAGGGCCGCCCGGAACAGCGCGTCGCGCAGGCGCCGGGCGTCCGCCACCTCGGACCGGGATATCTCCAGCTCGGGCGTCGGCGTCAGCTGCGACCGATCGGCCCAGGCGACCAGGTCGGCGGGCGCGTGCAGCACCTCGTACCGGCGGAACTCACCGGGGCCGCCGGTGGTCAGCAGTTCAAGGCAGAGCGCGCCGGGGTCGAACCGGTAGGCGGCCCCGGTATGGGACTGCATCAGCAGTCCCCGGGTTGCGGACGAGGTCATGTAACCAGTATAACAAGTTACATGCCCCTGAACTGGAAGCTGGTCATCGATACCGACGACGCACCCGCACTCGCGGACTTCTGGGCCGCCGCACTGGATTACGTGGTGGAAGATCCCAGCGCGCTCATCGAGAACCTGCTGGCCGCCGGCCACGTCGGCGAGGAGTTGGTCACCGAACACCGTGGCCGCAAGAACTTCCGCGGCTACGCCGCGATCCGGCACCCCGAGGACCCGTTCGACGAGACCAGTGGCATCGGCAGTGGCCGCCGGCTGCTCTTCCAAGACGTGCCCGAGGGCAAGACCGTCAAGAACCGCCTGCACATCGACGTACACGCCGACCCCGCCGACTCCGGCGGACTCGAAGGACTCGTTGCCCGGCTGGAGAACCTCGGCGCCGCTCGCGTCCGCGAAGTGGACCAGGGCATGGCCGGGCACTGGTGGATCTTGCAGGACCCGGAGGGCAACGAGTTCTGCGCCGCCGCCTGAGCGGCACCCTCACAGCCGCAGCGACAGCCACGTGATCAGCCGAACAGGACTCAGGCCTTGTCGAGTTGGCTGGCCAGGTCGGCCAGGTCGTCGGCGTGCAGGTCGAACCGGTCCGAGGAGGTGGGCGGGTCGCCGACGGGGCGGGCGACGTAGGCGGTGCGCAGGCCCAGGCTCTGCGCTCCGCGCAGGTCCCAGGCGTGGGCGGCGACCATCAGCAGCCGCTCCGGCGGTCGTCCGGAGACGGTGACGGCCAGCTGGTAGACCGCTGGGTCGGGCTTGTAGGTCCGGGCATCTTCGGCCGACAGGGCCTGGTGCCAGCGCAGTCCGGCGTGGGCGTTGAGTCCCAGCAGCGCTGTCCGGCTCGCGTTGGACAGTCCGATCAGCGGGAACCGTTCGGCGAACCGGGCGAGCCCTGCCACGGTGTCGGGCCACGGCGGGAGCCGGCGACCTGACAGGGCCAGCGCCGCTACGGCGGTCGGGTCGTCGACTCCGGCGGCGTCCGCGACCACCCGGGCGGCTTCCCGCTCGAGGACGTCGCTGGTGACGTAGGGCCGGCCGCCGTCGAGGATGCGACGTTGTTCGCGGTCGACGTGCTGCTGCCACAGCGACAGAAGCTGCTCGGCCCTGGGATCATCGAGCGACGGGTCGAGTTCGCGAATGCCGGCGCGGATACCGGCGGGTTCGTCGACGAGCGTGCCGAGCACGTCGAACACGACGGCATCGAATTCCAACTCTGACATGGGTCAGGTCTCCTGGACGTAGCAGGGGCGCGGGCGGTAGTCACCACTCCTCGCCCACGTAGCCAGGCAGATCGCACCCGCTACGCGCAGGTAAGCGCTGAAGTGGCTGTTGGCCGAACGCGGCGGGAAGCCACCCTGATTCCCGATCCCGCGCACGAGAACGCACACTGTTCGCGCCGCTTGCGGCGCACGAGAGGTGACGGCGGCGGGGCCCGCTCGTCGGGGTTCATTGTCGGCAGGAATAATTGAACGGAAAACTTTCTTGTCGGAGTACAGCACCGCAGCACCCCGCCAGGAGGTCGACATGCCCGCCGTCACCGCAGACACCCTGACCCTCCCCCGTGTACGCAGCGTGCCCGAACAGGGCACGCGCTGGCGCGAGGCGACGAAGGTCATCACCGCGCGCAAGTCCCTCGAAGGGGAGGGCTTCGAGGTCCGCCGCCCGTTCCCCGGCATGGACCTGTCGCTGGCCGACCCGTTCCTCCTGCTGGACCACCTCGGGGCGGTCGAGTACGCGCCCGGTGAGGCCAAGGGAGCGCCGTGGCACCCGCACCGCGGGTTCGAGACGGTCACGTACATCCTCGACGGGGCCTTCGAACACACCGACTCCACCGGTGGCGGCGGGCTGATCACCGATGGCGCCACCCAGTGGATGACCGCAGGGTCCGGGGTCATGCACTCCGAGCTGCCGCCGGAACATTTCGTGGCCACCGGCGGGCTGTTCCACGGCGTGCAACTCTGGGTCAACCTCCCCCGAGCGTCCAAGTGGGCCCCGCCCCGGTACCAGGACATCGGGTCCGGCGACGTCACTCTGCTGGCCAGCGACGACGGCGGAGCGCTGCTACGCGTCATCGCCGGCGAGGTCGACGGCCACCGGGGTCCCGGCGTGACCTGGACGCCGATCAGCTACAGCCATGCGACCGTCGCCCCCGGCGCCCGGCTTGCCCTGCCCTGGCCCGCGGAGTTCAACGCGCTTGTCTACGTCCTGTCCGGTCGCGGCACCGTCGGTACGCACGCCCGCCCCCTCGAAGAGGGGCAGCTCGTGGTGCTCGGTGCGGGCGAGGCGCTCACCCTGCGCGCA
The DNA here is from genome assembly GCF_050698815.1 of Streptomyces sp. GTDB lineage: Bacteria > Actinomycetota > Actinomycetes > Streptomycetales > Streptomycetaceae > Streptomyces. The sequence goes on along the minus strand of NZ_JBOHCV010000078.1, from coordinate 5,918 downwards.
GCCGACTCCCAGCCGCAAGCATCCCGGCAGGGCTGGGAAGTCCTGATCATGGGCGGTCTGCCGCTCAGGGAGCCGGTGGCCCGCTACGGACCATTCGTGATGAACACCAAGAGCGAGATCCTCGAGGCCGTCGACGACTTCAACAGCGGACGTCTCATCCGTACATCTCCCGAACACGTCGTCGACGACCTGCCTCATCGCACCGACGCCGACGTCGGCCTCGGCCTCGGCGAGCAGGGCGCCTAGGCCGCGCCTCTCCGATCATGTGACTCGTTGTTCCGGTCATCCTGCACGAGGGGGGATCGCCGCCGAACTGGTTCACGAATCACCCGCCTCTGGCAGAGTACGTCCCTCGGTGGGAGCCCTGGCCTCCTGCAACCGGGGCTCCTTCAACTCACGGCTGCCCCCCAGGTGTTGACCATTCGGGTGAGGATGGAGTTATGAAGGTTCGGGGACGCGGCGGAACTGTTTCCGGTGTGGCAGTCGGTTTTGTGGTGTGCGTGGCCGGGTTGGCATGGGCCATGCATGCGGGCGGCAGCGGTCGGCGGGCCGACGAAGCTGCCGATCTCGCTGGCGTGTGGGGCTTGCCCATCGGTCTGGTGGGTGCGGTGCTTGCGGCCTGGAGCTCCTGGGCGGCCCTACATGCTCTGCGGGACCAACGCACTGGAGAAGTAGTTGCCGACGATCTCGCACGGTTCGTGGTTCGGGATGAGGGAGCACAGTACCGGCAGTTACTGGGGAGTGGTCCGGCTGCACCGGATGGCCGTCTAGATCTTTCCTTCGCCGCTGTTGCGACCGGGGCACGCAACACCGCGCCTGACGGAACTCTTGAGGGAATCGTCGAGTATTACAGGAATCTGCGACCAGGACGGCTGATCATCACCGGTTGTATGGCTCCTGGACCGGATGGGGCAACTGACGGTGATGCGGGGACAGGCAAGACCGTGCTCGCGCTCGCGCTCCTCTTGGGCTTGGCCAAGGAACGTGTCTCAGGCGAGCCGGTGCCGGTACGGCTGGTTGCGGCTTCCTGGCCTGGTAGTGAAATCCGCGGCTGGCTGGAGGCACACCTCTCTGCGACGTACCGGCTCTCTGCCCGTGATGCTGCCCTCCTCGTCGACTCAAACCTTGTCCTGCCGGTCATCGATGGCTTGGACGAGATGGACAGCTGCACCAGCCCTGGCTACACATCCCGGGCCGCGACCCTCTTGCGCGCTGTCGAACGGTTCGAGGACGGCGGTACGCACTGCCCGGTTGTCATTACGTGCCGTCACGGCCACTATCAGACGCTGGTTGACGCCGATGTTCAGCCCAATATCGCGGCGCATATTGCACTGAACCGCGTTGATGCGTCTCGCGCTGGCGACTATTTCCGGCAGCGAGTTGCCGTCACGGAGGGCGGCCGGGCTCGCTGGCAGCCGGTTCTCTCCGCTCTCGACTTGGCAGCCGAACCGGGCGCGGAGAACGCGGCGGCCTCCGCCGCGACGCTTGCAGGCATGCTGGACACGCCGTGGCGTCTCACCTTGGCTATCACAGTGTTCGAGGAACGGGCCGCGGACGGCCGTTATTTGCGTGATCCCGCTGACCTGCTTACCTTCGCGACTGAAGGCCGACTCTATAGTTATCTCCTGGAGCACTATATCGGCGCCGCAGTAGCGGCACCGCGCCACGATGTCGGAAATGCTGTGGGGGATTCGAATTCCGAGACCAGGACGCGATTGGAGGCCACTGCTGCTGGGCAATATCTCGCAACCTTGGCCGGCTATCTCAATGCAAATGCCGGCATCGACGGTGGGCCACCTCGCACCATCAGAGGCCGCGTGCTGAGCAGTAGCGACTTGGTCCTCCACGAGCTGTGGCCGCTGGCTGGTTCACGCGGGGTGCAGTGGGTCGAGCGAGTGTTGGTTGCGCTTCTCACTCTGGCACTTCCTTCCATGTTGCGAATTTTCTTTCGTGCGCCAGACGACATGCTTATTCTTCGCCCCTTCCTAATCCTTCTTCTCGCCTCCGTTCTCCTCGCAGTAATATATCGCCCCACCTGGCCCGAGACGCGCCAGATTGACTTTCGCCGGCTACGCACCCGGAGAGGTCGGCGCGCCGCAATCATTGGCTTCCTTCTGTGCTATTTGCTCTGCATGCTGGTACTTTACGCTCTCGGCCAGGATTGGGAACAAATATTTGATTTCGGAGTTCCGGCCGGCCTTGTGGTGGGCCTCACGTTCGGCCTAGTGGCAGGCGAGGAGTCCCCCGGTTCCGGCCCAGGTGACCCTGTCCGTCGAGATTTGGCGACGGCACTTGTGCCAGCCCTCGTACTCCTGATCGTGATTTCGGCCGTCCTGGGAAGCCTACTCGTATCGACCTATCTCTTCGGATACGTAGGTATTACCCCTGGAAACTGGATTCTTCTCTGGTTTCTGTACTTGTGCAGCTTTGCGGTTGCGTGTGGACTTTTCGTATTCGGACTCCCGATCGGGGGTGGGGTTGGGGCGTTGCGATATGTGACCTTCCTGTTGTGCACCCGGGGCCGGTTGCCCTGGCGACTGGGCCGCTTCCTCCAGGCTTGCTATGAGGTCGGCATTTTGCGCATAGCCGGCACAGCATGGCAGTTCCGCCATCGCGAACTCCAAGACCACCTCGCCCGCCGCATCAGCCGTGATACCTAGCGGTCGGCGCTGACGTCCGCGTCAAGTTGGGCTGCTTGACGGGGTGGGGGTGCATGGACGGACTCAGACATGCAGGGTGGGCTGTCACTCGACAGCGCGCCCGACGTCGCGTACCTGGAGGCTGGACATTCCGGCGAACTGGTGGAGGACGGGGCCATGGTGACGCGGCATTCGTATCGTTACGATCTTGTGCACGCTCGGGCGTTGCCGCCTGAGGCGTCAACGGCCTTGATCCAGCAGGCGATGGAGGATTTCGGAACATGCGCAGCATGGGACCTGATCTGACTTCTGCCACGTGGCGCAAGAGCTCGTACAGCGATGGAGGCGGTGGTGACTGCGTCGAGGTCGCTGATGGTTTCCCCGCCGCCATCCCCGTTCGGGACAGCAAGGCTCCGACGGGGCCGACCCTGTGTTCCGGCTGCCGCGTGGGCCGCTTTCGTCGCCGACGTGAAACGGGCCGGGTACGCCCGCCCCTGACCGACAGCGCGACATCGCACGCCGACAGAAGGAGTCCACGAGGTATGGCTGTCATCCACAAGACCACCATGAAGCCCGAAAAGCCGGAGCTGCTCGCGGCCTGGCTTCCCACGCAGCCGTGGTACATCGGCACAGCGCGTGAGCCGGAGCTGACCAAGGCCGGCGGCTTCCGGCTCGATGACCCGCAAGGCGAGGTGGGAATCGAGTTCATGGTGGTCACGGACCAGTCCGGCGACCAGCCGGTCTCGTACCACGTACCGCTCACCTACCGCGGGGCACCACTCGACGGAGCGGACCAGGCCCTCATCGGCACGTCCGAGCACGGGGTGCTGGGACGGCGGTGGGTGTACGACGGAACCCACGACCCGGTCCTCATCGCTCAACTCGCCGCCCTTCTCCAGAACCGCGCCGAGCCGCAGGCCCAGAGCACGACCGACACCCCCGACCCCTCCGTCACCCCTCACTTCACCGGAGCCGGCTTCTCGACCGTGGCCGTATCACCCGCCGTCGTCAACGGGCAGCACAGCACCGACGTCGTGGTGGAAACCGCGGCCGAAACCGAGCCGCCGCCCAGCGAGCCTGCGGGATCCGTGACCATCAAGGTGACGCGCGTCCTGCGACCGGACCAGCAGGCCCCCCTCGCAGACTCGGCCGAGGCCCGCGGATACGTCACCGCCGGCTGGCGCTCGCCGGACGGCGAGGAGAGCCGCGCCGCGTTCGTCGTCCTGTGCGACACCGTGCGCTGACGAAGCGGCGGGCGGTGCTGGCTTCTGTTCCTCTTGCCCGGCTGTGGGCAACTCCCCACCTCAGCAGTCGCGTTCCTTCGAGCCGGCTCAGGGCCCGGACCGACGTCGCTCCCACTCGGTCCGGGTGAGTACGTACTCGACCTCGCCGTGCTCGGAGCCCTCGATCGCCTCGGGCCAGTCACCGGTGAAGCTCCGGACGAGTGACAGGCCCGCCTTCTCCATCACGCGCCGGGAGCGTGTGTTGACGGTCATGGTGTTCGCGGTCACCCGCTCCACCCCGAGGTCCGTGAACCCCTTGTGGATCAGCGCACGCGATCCCTCCGTGGCGTAGCCGCTGCCCCAGGCGCCCTTCCCGAGGCGGTAGCCGAGTTCGACGACGGCAGGACTGTCGTCGGCCAGGGGCCGGAATTCGAACCAGCCCAGAAACGTCCGAGGGGCTTTCAGCTCCGCGGCCCAGTAGCCGCGGGCCCCGCCGAAGCACGGGTAGTCGTGGAGGAGCCGCGGCACGGTCTGCGCCTGGATCGCCTCGAGGCTCGTGGGCCGGCCGCCGTTGATGAAGCGCATGACATCGGGGTCGTCGTCCAGTGCGAGCAGCTGGTCGGCGTCGGCCTCGGTGAACGGGCGCAGCACGAGCCGTTCGGTCCGCAGGAAGATGTGCATGCCGGGATCTTCACCACCGGCGGCACGGTCCGCCACCGGATATCGGGCCGGAGCGGGACGCGAGGACAGATGATCCGCCCCCTGGTTGCTCCGGCCGCCCTCGTTGATCCATGTGGAAGGCGAGATCAGCCGCTCGCCCGCTCAGTCGTTCTTCGCCTCTGCCGGAGCCGGTGAGTGGCCGCCCGCCGCACCGGTCGGAGGAACCGCGGACCGCGGAGAGCGGCGCGAGCGCTGCGGCAGCCGGTCCCGTACCAGCCGCCAGACCACCAGCAGCACCGCCAACGCGGCCAGGAACGGCAGCGCGGCTCCGATGACCACCGCGATCCAGCGCATCGTCGTGATGAACGCCCCCCAGCCGCCGTCCAGCGCGTCCATGAACCCCGTCTCGTCGTCCTTCTTCTTCTCCACCTCGGTCTCCGAGAGCACGAGCGTGATCGTGGCCAGGGACGTACGGTCCTTCAGCGACGCCTGCCGCGCCTGCAGCGCTTCCAGCTCTGCTTGACGGGTGCTCAGCTCGCCCTCCAGAGAGACGATGTCGGAGAGCTCTGTGGCCTTGTCCATCAGGTCCCGCACCCGTTCGACGCTTGCCTTCTGTGAGGCGATCCGGGTCTTGACGTCCACCACCTCGTCGGTGACGTCGTCGGCCGACTCCTTCCGCTCGATGAGCTTTCCGCTGCCGGCGAGCTCCTCCAGGACGTCCCCGTATTTCTCCTGCGGTACCCGGAGCACCAGGCGCGACCGCTCGTGGCCCTGGTCGTCGCGGTCGGTGGTCTCGTCCCCGACGTAGCCGCCGGCGGACTCCACCGTGGCGCGGGTGTCGTCGAGCGCGGCCGGCACGTCCTTGACCCGGACCGTGAGCCTGGCCTTACGGACGATGTGGTCCGATGCGATCTTCGGCGACTTCCGCTTGGCCGAGCCGTCCCGCTCGCCCGGGCTGTTGTCGGCTTTCGATCCCGCAGCACTGCCGGCCGCCCCGCCGGCGCCGGTCTCGCCGTGCACGGGCGCCTCGCTCCCGTACTGCCGCTCGCTCTTCGCGGCGCTCCCGGAGTCCGTGCCGGAGTTGCCACAGCCCGCGACGGCCAGCGCGGCGGCGAGCAACCCCGCTGTGAGCAGCGCGAGCGACCGGCGTGGACGCGGGCCGAGACTGCGACGGTTCCGCGTCGCGGGCGATGCTGGATCGTTCATGAGGAATCCCCCCTGGGGCGGCGCGCGGATGTCGCTGTCGCCCTTTGGACGGGCGGGACGGTCGGTGGGTTGCGGGATGCCGGTCGCGATGGCGTCCCGGTCAGGACTCGATCGGGAACCGGTCGGCTGCTCCGTACAACCTTCGAGGTCGGCGAGTGGTCGCGGCGCCCCGCGTGCGCTCCACGTGGGG
>NZ_JBOHCV010000077.1:0-9860 GCF_050698815.1 Streptomyces sp. | reverse complement strand
TTCGTACGCGCCTCAGAAGAGCCGGAGCTTGTCGTCCTCGATGCCGCGCAGGGCGTTGTAGTCGAGGGTGACGCAGCCGATGCCCCGGTCCGTCGCCAGCACCCGCGCCTGCGGCTTGATCTCCTGCGCCGCGAAGATCCCCTTGACCGGCGCCAACACCGGGTCACGGTTGAGGAGTTCGAGGTAGCGGGTCAGCTGCTCGACGCCGTCGATCTCGCCGCGCCGCTTGATCTCGACGGCGACCGTGACACCCGCGGCGTCGCGGCCGAGGATGTCGACCGGGCCGATGGCCGTGGGATACTCGCGGCGGATCAGGCTCCAGCCCTCGCCCAGTGTCTCCATCCGGTCGGCGAGCAGCTCCTGCAGATGCGCCTCCACACCGTCCTTGATGAGGCCCGGGTCCGTGCCCAGCTCGTGCTAGGAGTCGTGCAGCACCTCCTCCATGGTGATGATCAGTTTCTCGCCCGTCTTGTTCTCCACCGTCCAGACGGAGCCGGCGCCGCCGGGGGCGTCCTCGGATTCCTTCACCGTGCACGGTGGTGACATCCAGTTGAGGGGTTTGTAGGCGCGGTCGTCCGCGTGTACGGAGACCGAGCCGTCGGCCTTGACCAGGATGAGCCGGGGGGCCGAGGGGAGATGAGCGGTGAGCCGGCCGGCGTAGTCGACGGAGCACCGGGCGATGACGAGACGCATGGTCGGTCACGCTACTGGACGGCGTCCGCGCCAGACGATTCGCCCTTGATCGCCTGCTTCAACAATGGCTGGATGTATGTCCATTTGCATGGTGCGGTAACCCCTCGCCCCTTAACGTAAGCGATGGGGGGTGTCGCCGTACGGAGTCGTAAGATCACGACGCTCCGCCCGGGTCCCTCACTTTTATCCGGCAGGTCCCCTTCCCGGGGGGCCGCGAGAGGAGAACCCATGTCGCTCGACGTCTCACCGGCCCTATTGGATCAGGCCGAGCGAGGCGAAGTCGAGGAGAAGGACTTCGTCGACTGCGTCCGTGTTTCCCTGCCCTACGCGTGGGGAATGATCAGCGCCTTGGTCGCTCAGCTCAAGGTGGACGGTGGCGAGTTCGCCGACAACCAGACCCCGCCGCCCGACGAACAGGCACGGGGCCAGCTGTTGCGCGCCTTGGCCAGCGACGCGATACGCGGGGCGCTGGAGCGGCACTTCGGTGTGCGGCTCGCTTTCCAGAACTGTCACCGGGTGGCGGTCTTCCCGCTGGACGCCTCGGTGGACGACAGACTCGCGCGCTTCACTTCGCTCCGGGGCCAGTTGCTCAACCAGTCGCCGACGCTGCGTGACTGCTGACTCAGCGCCTGGCCCAACTGCCGCGCTGCCGCTGCTCCCGTGAGCAGCGGCAGCGTGTACCGCGCAGAGATGGGGGGGCGGGGCGGCCGTGGCGGGCGGGCCGATCGACCGGGGTCATGATGCCGGGGGGAGCAGCGGCAGTACCTCTTCGCCGAGCCGCTGCACGTTGCGCTCCGTCGCCGCCAGGTCGCCCGTCCCCTCGACGAGCAGAGCGAACCGGCTGATCCCGGTGCGCTCCCGCGTCGCCGCGAGCCGGTCGGCGCACAGCCGTGGCGTGCCCACGGGGTGCAGGCGGCACAGCAGTTCCGTGTAGCTCAGCGGATCGCGCATCGGGCGCCGGCGGCCGTCCACCGTCCGGTGTGCGCCCAGGCCCGTACTCAGCCAGCCCGGCAGCGACTTGGTCAGTGACTCGACCGCTTCCCCGGTGTGGTCGCTCACCTGCGCCACGCCGGCGGAGACGTGCTGCGCCGCCGCCTCCTCGATCTTCTCCGCACCGTGGCCCGCGTCCCGTGCCTCGCGGTGCCACAGTGACACGATCTCCGCCTTCTCCTCGTCGCCGCAGTGCATGCCCAGCAGCATCGGCAGTCCACGCCGGGCCGCGAGCCGTACCGTGCCGGGCGAGGTGCAGGCGACGACGACCGGCGGCTCCCGCGACGGTGGGACGCGCAGGCCGGGTTCGGTGTCGGCGAACGGCTCGTCGGCGCGCGGGACGACCTCGACCTCGCGGAACCGGTACCGCTCGCCGTCCGCTCCGACCCGCGGCTCGCGCAGCCAGCGCAGCAGCAGATCGAGCGCTTCGGGGAAGCCGTGCTCGTACGCTCCCAGGCCGCCGCCGAAGACCTCGAGGTCGATCCAGGGCCCGCCCCGGCCGACGCCGAGGGTGAAGCGGCCGCCGGAGGTCAGATGCAGCAGCGCGGTCTGCTCACCGAGGGCGACCGGATGCGCGTTGGGGAGCACGCTCACGGCGGTGCCGACGCCGATGCGCCGGGTGCGCCCCAGCAGCAGCGCGGCCAGCGTCACCGCGGAGGGGCAGACGCCGTACGGAACGAAGTGGTGCTCGGCGAGCCATACCGCGTCCAGCCCCGCCTCCTCCGCCACCTCCCCGGTGCGCAGTGCGCGGTGCAGCGGCTCACTCTGTCCCTGCCCCGGAAACTGTGCGGCCAGCACAAAGGCTCCAACTCGCATGCTGCTCCGTTCTCTTGAGACCGCCGCAGGCCCCCCTCGGCCCCTGTTGGCATTAACGGCCGACACGTGCCAAAGGCACGGCAACGCGAGAACGATTGTTCCGATGAACGGCGGCCGACAACAGCTTTGGCCAAGGCATCGGTGTGCGGTGATCCGGCGCGAGGGTGCGTAGTCTGGTGACACCCTGTGTTTCCGACCGCGCTCCGACTGTCCGAGGTGTCCCGTGTCCCCGCGTCGCAACCGCGCCCGCAGCGGTGCAGCCAAGCCCTCCGCCGCCGGCCGTCAGGACGACGGGTCGGGCGAGCGGTACGGACTGGAGCGCACCGAGGACTGGCGGGGCGAGGAATGGGCGGTGCGCCAGGTCGCCGGCACGACCGGCAAGCACTATCGCTGCCCCGGCTGCGACCAGGAGATCCCGCCGGGTGTGCCGCATGTGGTGGCCTGGCAGCGAATGGGGCAGGTGGCGGACCGGCGGCACTGGCACAAGTCGTGCTGGAACGCGCGGGACCGCCGGGGCGCGCGGCCCCAGCGGTCCCGAAACGCGCCGCGTTACTGAGCTACACGTCGCGCTTGTTGAGCAGCGCGTACGCGGCGCCCAGCGCGACCACCGTGACGCCCGCCAGCAGTCCCAGCAGCGGCCAGCCGGTGGAGTTGTGCTCCTCGGCCGACATGGGGATGCGGTAGAGCGAGGCCAGCCCGTTGAGCGGGGAGTACTCCATGAGGACGTCGCGCACCGGTTCCAGCGTCTTGCCGTTCATGAACAGGGCCATCACCAGCGGCAGCAGGACCACACCGAGCATCGCGGTGATCGCACCCGCCGAGTGCCGCAGCAGCGCGCCCACGGCCAGTGCCAGCAGCCCGAGCAGTGCGACGTAGAGGCCCGCGCCGACCGTGGCGCCCAGCCACTCTCCGCTGTCCGCGACGAGCTTGCCGTCCTCGAAGGAGCCCTTGAGCGGGCTGCCGGGGCCACGGTCGATGTAGTCGGGGACCTTCTGGTCGCTCAGCAGCAGCGAGTTGATGAGCGCGGTGAGTGAGCAGGCCACCGTCGTCATGACGAAGGCGAGAAGGAAGAAGACCAGCGACTTCGCCATCAGCACCCGGCCGCGGGCCGGGCAGGCGGTCAGGGTGGTGCGGATCATGCCGGTGCCGTACTCGGAGGTGATCACCAGAACGCCCAGGGTGATGACGCAGATCTGCCCGAGCATCAGCCCGAACAGGCCGGGGGCGAGCAGCGGCATCCCGGTGTAGTCGCCGCCGCTGAGCCCGAGGGCGGTGAGCAGCCCGATGCCGACGACGAGGGCGAACATCACGCTGAGCGTCCACACCGTCGAGCGCACCGTACGGATCTTCGTCCACTCGGAGGCGAGGGCGTGCCCGAGGTGGGTGCGGGCGAGCGGGATGGGGGACGCGTAACCGGGGCCGCCGCCGGGCGGGCCCTGCGGCGGCTGCGCGGTCGCCGTCGCCCGGCCGCCCGGCTGCTGCTGGTGGTACTGCGGCTGCGGCTGCTGGTGCGGGGTGCTCATCGGACGTCGTCCTCGCTGTCGGGCCGGAAAGCGTTCGAGGGGCCGGCGGGCGGCGCGGGCATCGGCGGCGGACCCTGCCACGCCTGGGTGGGCGCGTACGGGCTGGGCTCACCGCCCGGGTAGCCGCCGCTCTGCGGAGGCATCGCGTCCGGCGGCGGGCCCCAGCCGCCCGGTCCCATCGGAGCGCCCGGTCCGCCCGGTCCCATCGGAGCCCCAGGTCCGCCCGGTCCGCCTGGCCCTGCCGGTCCTCCGGGGCTCATCGGCCCGCCGAACTGCCCCGCCATCTGTTGCTGCTGGAGCTGCTGCTGTTGCAGGCCCGCGCGCTGGTCCACCGTGGAGCGGTAGTCCACCGCGCCCTGTGTCAGCCGCATGTACGCCTCTTCCAGCGATGCCTGATGCGGCGAGAGCTCCCACAGCCGTACGTCCGCTCCGTGCGCCAGGTCGCTGATCTGCGGCAGCGGGAGGCCGCTGACCCGCAGCGCCCCGTCCTCCTCCGGCTGCACCTGGCCGCCGGCCTCCTGCACCGCCGTCGTCAGCTTCTCCCGCTGCCCCGGATCGGTGTCGGGCGTACGGACCCGGGCGAAGCCCACCGAGTTCTGCGCGATGAACTCCGGCACCGAGGTGTCCGCCATCAGCTGCCCGCGCCCGATCACGATGAGGTGCTCGGCGGTCAGCGCCATTTCGCTCATCAGATGGGAGGAGACGAAGACCGTGCGTCCCTCGTTCGCCAGCCGCTTCATCAGATTGCGCACCCAGAGGATGCCCTCAGGATCGAGGCCGTTGACCGGCTCGTCGAACAGCAGTACCTGCGGGTCGCCGAGCAGCGCCGCCGCGATGCCGAGCCGCTGTCCCATGCCCAGCGAGAAGCCGCCCGAACGCTTCCTGGCCACTTCCTGCAGTCCGACCACGCCCAGCACCTCGTCCACCCGGCGGGCCGGAATGCCGGACAGCTGCGCCAGCGACAGCAGATGGCTGCGCGCCGAGCGCCCGCCGTGCACCGCCTTGGCGTCCAGCAGGGCGCCGACCTGGCGAGGGGCGTTGGGCAGCCGGCGGAAGGGGTGCCCGCTGATGGTGACCTGGCCGGCCGTCGGGGTGTCCAGACCCAGGATCATCCGCATCGTCGTCGACTTGCCCGAGCCGTTGGGCCCCAGAAAGCCGGTCACGGTTCCGGGCCGCACCTGGAAGGACAGGTTGTAGACGGCCGTCTTGGCGCCGTAGCGCTTGGTCAGGCCGTACGCCTCGATCATCCGTTTCGTCCCTGGACGCAGTTCGGGGCTGACTACTCGCCCCCGGACATGGCCCAGAAGGCTACAAGCAACCGGTCCGGTTCCACCGGGTGCCCCGTACAAGCGTCCGGAACGGTACGTGCGTCAGGCGTCCCGCTTCTTCAGCACGAACCAGCCCGCGAGGAGCGCGGCCGCCGTCCAGGCCACCATGATGAGCAGTCCGCCCCACGGCCCGTACGGGCGGTCCAGCGCCTCCGGCACCACCGAGGTGACCGTGTTGCCCGCCTGGTCCGGCAGATACTGGGCGACCTTCTTCGTCGCGCTCACGCTGCCCAGGATGTTGGAGATGAGGAAGAAGAACGGCATCAGGATGGCGAACGCCAGCAGGGGACTGCGCAGCACGAAGGTGACGCCCATCGCGAAGAGCGCGATCAGCGCCATGTAGAGCCCGCCGCCGAAGACCGCGCGCAGCACGCCCGTATCGCCGATCGACGCTCCGTGCTCGCCGAGCAGCGCCTGCCCGACGAAGAAGGTGACGAAGCTGGTGACCATGCCGACCACCAGCACCAGCCCTCCCGCCACCACGGTCTTGCAGGCCAGGAAGGTGCCGCGCTGCGGTACGGCCGACAGCGAACTGCGGATCATGCCGGTGCTGTACTCGCCGGAGACGACCAGGACGCCGAACGCGATCATGGCCAGCTGGCCGAGGCTCATCCCGGCGAAGCTGGTGTAGGTCGGGTCGAAGGTGAGCTTGGACCCGGTGCTCATACTGTCGAACTCGGACGCGGTGAAGACGCAGATGACGGCGGACAGGCCGACCGTCACCGCCAGGGCGGTGGCCAGCGTCCAGAGGGTGGAGCGTACGGAGCGGATCTTGGTCCACTCCGAGCGGAGCACCCGCGTGGTGTGCGACATCCTCTACCGTCCCTTCCCGCCGTCAGCGCCGCTCTCTTCGTGTGCGTGATACTCCACGGACTCCGCCGTCAGCTGCATGAACGCCTCCTCCAGCGACGCCTTCTGCGGGCTCAGCTCATGCAGGACGAGCTGGTGCCCGGCGGCCAGCTCGCCGATCCGGGCGGCGTCCGCGCCCTCCACCTGCCACGAGCCGTCGCCGGCCGCGACCGGGGTGAGACCGGCGCCGCTCAGCGCGTCCCGCATCCGCTCCGGTTCGGGGGTGCGGACGCGCACGTATGTGCGGGAGTTCGCGGCGATGAAGTCCGCCATCGAGGTGTCGGCGAGCAGCCTGCCCCGGCCGATGACCACCAAGTGCTCGGCGGTCAGCGACATTTCGCTCATCAGGTGCGAGGAGACGAAGACGGTACGGCCCTCGCGGGCCAGGTGCTGCATCAGATTGCGGATCCAGTGGATGCCCTCCGGGTCGAGGCCGTTGACCGGCTCGTCGAACATCAGGATCCTGGGGTCGCCCAGCAGTGCGGCCGCGATGCCGAGCCGCTGTCCCATGCCCAGCGAGAAGCCCTTGGGCCGCTTCCCGGCGACCGCGCTCAGTCCGACCAGGTCCAGCACCTCGCCGATCCGCCGGCGCGGGATGCCGTTGGACTGCGCCATGCACAGCAGATGGTTGTAGGCGCTGCGCCCGCCGTGCACCGCCTTGGCCTCCAGCAGTGCCCCGATGTAGTTGAGCGGGTCCCGCAACTGGTCGTACCGCCTGCCGTCGATACGGACGTCGCCGCTGGTCGGACCGTCCAGGCCCAGCATCAGCCGCATGGTCGTGGACTTACCCGCCCCGTTGGGACCGAGGAACCCGGTGACGATGCCGGAGCGCACGCTGAAAGTCAGGTGGTCGACGGCGGTCTTCTCGCCGTACCTCTTGGTCAGCCCGCGCAACTCGATCATGCACCGACGCTAAGCGTGGCGTGGCCGCGCCGCCAGTCAGGGCAGGCCCGGACACACCTGGAGCCCGGCACACGGCGTGCCGGGCCCCACGCGGAAAAACGCGTCAGCGGGTCTGCTGGGCGGGGACGCTGTTCTTCGCTGACCCCTCCTCGGAGTCCTCCTCGCCCGGCTGGCCGGCCGCCGCGACCGCGGCACCCGTCAGCGTGGCCAGCATCTCGCGCACGTTGGTCAGCTGCGCGTTGATGCTGTCGCGGCGGTTGGTGAGCGCCGCCAGCTCGCGCTCCGACTCGCTGCGGACCCGGTCGGCCTTCGCGTTGGCGTCGGCCACGATGTCCTCGGCCTGCCGCTGGGCGGTCTCCACCGTCTGCCGGGCGCGGCGCTCCGCGTCCGTACGCAGCTTCTCGGCCTCCAGCCGCAGCTGCTCGGCACGGTGCTCGATCTCCGCCAGCCGCTTCTCGGCCTTGGCCTGCCGGGAGGCGAGGTCACGCTCGGACTGCTCGCGGCGCTTGGCCAGGTTGGTCTCGAAGTCCGCGGCGGCCTGTGCGGCCTTGGCGCGGGTGTCCTCGAAGAGGGAGTCGGCCTCCTCGCGCTTGGACTGCGCGTCCTTCTCCGCGTCCGTACGCAGAGTGGTGGCCTCGCCCTTCGCCTTCTCGACGATGCGGGAGCCCTCGTCCTCAGCCTTGGCACGGCGCTCGGACGCGAACGCCTCCGCGTCGTTGCGCACCTGCTGCGCCGCGCCCTCGGCGAGTTCGCGGTGCTGCTCGGCGGCCCGGCGGGCCTCCTCGCGCAGGTCCTTGGCCTCCTCCTCGGCGAGGCGAAGGATCTTCTCGACCCGCGCGCCGAGGCCGGCGTAGGACGGCTCGGATTCGTTGACCTGGGCCTGCGCGTTCTGCGTTTCGAGGTGCAGCTCCTCGATGCGCTTTTCCAGAGAGGTGATTCGCGCCAGTGCGCTGTCACGGTCGGCGACCAGCTTCGTAATGCGGTCGTCCACCTGTCCGCGGTCATAGCCACGCCGCACGAGCTCGAAGCCGAAGGGGGAGGAAGTGTCGCTCATGGGGTTCCTGTCGAGTCAGACGGGTTATCAGACGGGAAGTGATGGGGGAATCCTAGGGGCCAAAGCGGCGTGTCATCGAGCCATTGCCGGTTTGATCTGGAGAATGGTCGCTCGTTCGAGTGGCTAACTCCTGGAATCCTTGCCACCCGCCCGAGTCGTACCTGCGCCAACGCCCGCGGCGACGCCGTCGGTTGAACCGCCGCCGCCACCGCCCTTCTTGCCGGTGCCCGCGCCGCCGCCGTGCTCCGCGCCGTCACCGCCCCCAGGAGATTCGAAAGACTCCAACGCTTCCAACACATCCTGTACACGTGAGATCTCGGCGTTGATGTCCTCCTGGCGGCGCTCCAGCACCTCCAGTTCGTGCTGCCCCGCCTCGACCGTACGCTGCGCCTCCGCCGACGCATCCGCGCGGGTTTGCTCCGCTTCGCGCAGCGTGTCGGTCTTCCGCTTCTCGGCGTCCCGGAGTAGCCCGTCGGCCTTCTTCACCGCGGAGATCCGCACGCCGGCCGCCTCGTTCTCGGCCTCCTGCACCAGCCGGGCGGACTTCTCCTCGGCCTCGCGCAGCTGCTCCTGGGCCGCCTTGACCAGCTTGTCGCAGCGCTCGCCCGCGGTCTGCATCGCCTCCGCCGACTCCCGGCGGGCCCGTTCGTGCAGCTCCTCGATCTCGCTCTCGACGCGGGTGCGCTGCTCCTCCGTACGCTCCCGGATCGCGACCGCGTCGGCGCGTGCCTCGCCCAGCATGGTGTTGGAGTCGGTCCGTGCCTTCTCCACCAGCTCGCGGCTCTCCTCGTGCGCCTCGGTGGTCAGCCGGTCCGACTCCCGGCGGGCGGCCCCCACCATGCTGTCGGCCTGCTCCTCGGCCGCCGCCTGGGTGCGGCGCGCCTCCTCCTGCGCCTTCGCCATCAGCTGGTCGGCCTGCCCGGCGGCCTCGGTGCGCTTCTTCGCCGCCGCCTCGCGGGCCTCGTCGAGCAGCCGGTCGGACTCGGCGCGAGCCCGGTCGGACTCCTCCATCGCCTCCGAAACGGTGCGTTCCGCCAGCGACTTGGCCGCCTCGGACTCCTCCTGGGCGTCCCGCCGCAGCATCGCCGCCGCCTGCTCGGCCGCCGCGCGCCGGCGCCCGACCTCCTCCTCGGCCTGCTCGTGCAGTCCGGTCACCGAGTCGCGTACCGCCTGCGCGGTCTCCTCGGCCGTGGAGACCATGTCCGCGGCGCGCCGCTCCGCCTCCTCGACCAGCCGCACCGCCTCGGTCTGCGCCTCCTCGACCCGCTGCCGGGCCGTGGCCAGCAGCTCGTCGCTCTGCTCGCGCGCCTGGGTGCGCTCGCGGTGCGCCTCCTCGCGGGCCTCGGTCAGCAGCTCCTCGGCCTCGCGCCGACGCCGGCCGGCCTCCTCGCGTGCGGCCGACAGCGCCTCGGCGGCCTCCGCGTTCGTACGCTCCGACGCGGCGTTGGCCTCCGACCGGATCCGGTCGGCGGTGTCCTGGGCCTCGGCGCGCAGCCGCTCCGCCTCCGAGGCGGCGTCACTGCGCAGCTGCACGGCCAGGGCCTCGCCCTCGGCACGCGCCTGTGAGGCGTCCGAATGCGCCTCCGTACGCAGCCGCTCCGCCTCGTCCTCGGCCTGCTGCTGCAGCGTGCGCAGCCGCTCGGCGGCCTCCGCGCGCAGCCGTTCGGTCTCGGTGCGGGCCTCTTCGCGCAGCCGGTCGGACTC
>NZ_JBOHCV010000076.1:0-4340 GCF_050698815.1 Streptomyces sp. | reverse complement strand
GGGCGGGCGCCGCCCGCGAAGCGGCGGGCCCAGGCGCCCAGACCGCGTGCGCGCGGTCGCTCCGCCTCGGGCTCGCCCGGTCCTTCGGCCGCGTGCTGCCCGAACCGCACCGGATACCGGGCGTGCTGGGCGATACCGGCGCCGTGCGTGCTGCCGTCGCCGGGGAACGGTCCGCCCCCTGCGTACGGGTGGCCGCCGGCCGGACCGCTCGCCGGGGCACTCCCCGGCCGGCCGGGCTGCGACGGTACAGCGCCGCTCCCCTCCCTGCCCGGCAGCTGTCCCGTCCCCTCCAGGCCGGGTACGCGCGACGCCTCGCCCGCGAGCCCCTCCCGCGGGTCCAGCAGCCGCAGTCGCCCCTTGCCGTCCGGCAGCGTGGCCAGCGAGGCGGGCAGGGCCGGCACGGGAGCAGCGGCGCCCGGGGCCGGATGGGCCGCTTCCACGGCTTCGGCACCCCCGGCCGCACCCCCCGCCGCCAGGCCGCCGTCCGGCGGCGCGGTCTCCAGCCGGATCTCCGACTCCCCGATCCGCAGCGTCGAACCGGGCTGGAAGAGCACCGGCCGGCGCCCTACGGGTGCGCCGTCCAGCGAGGTGCCGTTGGTGGATCCGAGATCGGTGACCGTGACGGCTCCGCCGTCGGTCACCGTCACCGCGCAGTGCAGCCGCGAGACGTCGGGGTCATCGAGCGGCACGTCGGTGTCGGCCGAGCGGCCGAGTTGGACCTTGCCGCCCTGAAGCAGGTGTATGCCGCCCGCGTCCGGTCCCGCGATCACGTGCAGCCGTGCCTTCGCCGAACCGTACGCGGCGAGGCCGGCCGTGGTCGCCGGGAGCGCCGGCCCGTGCAGCGAGACGACAGCGCCGTCCAGGAGCGGGGGTTCGCCCAGCACCTGGCGATGGGGGTCGAGGCGCTCCGTCCCGGCGTAGACCGCCGTGGAGTCCGCGGTGGACTCGGCGCCGCCGCCCGCCCCCGCGCCGCCGCCCGCCGAGGCGAGCGCGCCGGTGACTGCTGACAGCGGCGTCCCGAACGGGGCGGTGACCACGACGTCGCACGCCGCTCGCGCGCCCGCCGCCTCTCCCGCACCCCGGCCGCTCCCGCGCGACCCGAACGTGACAGTCAACCGGATCTGCATCGGCCCCTCCCGGTCCCAACAACCGATCCACGGGTGTGCCCGCTCCGGCGCCCGACGAGGCGGTCACCCTCGCCGCGCACCCGCTTCCGGCACACATGTCCCCTACGGCGCCACACTGACGCGCCACGCGATCGCGCACACTGCTTTCAGCCTTGAACTGTCAGCGGCGTGAGCATCCTCGCACCCGCCACTGACACCGCGCCGCGCCCGCGTCCTCCAATGATCTTGATTGCCCGGCTCGGCGCGCAAGAGGGCGTCTTGGGATCGTCCGCTGACCAGGGCCGGGCCGGTCCTGACCGCGGCTGTCCGGAGCCGGGCCCAACGGGTGTTCCCGCCGCCGCCGTGAGTCCGCAACCGCCCGCCCGTGACATGCGTCTCTCCCCGAAGTCCGCCCACTCTCCACAAGAGCCGGTTCGACCGTTCGCGAGGCGGCACTATTGTGGGTGGGATTGCAGTACGACACCAGGGAGCGCATGACGTGCGGCCGGTAGGCAGCAAGTACCTGCTCGAGGAACCGATCGGGCGCGGTGCCACGGGCACCGTGTGGCGGGCGAGTCAGCGGGAGACGGCGGGCGCCGAGGCGGCCGTGCCGGGGCAGCCCGGTGAGACGGTGGCGATCAAGGTCCTCAAGGAGGAGCTGGCGAACGACCCGGACGTGGTCATGCGCTTTTTGCGCGAGCGTTCCGTCCTGCTCCGTCTGACGCACCACAACATCGTCCGCACCCGCGACCTCGTCGTGGAGGGCGATCTGCTCGCCCTGGTGATGGACCTGGTCCAGGGTCCGGATCTGAACCGCTATCTGCGGGAGAACGGCCCGTTCTCGCCGGTGGGCGCCGCTCTGGTGACCGCCCAGGTCGCCGACGCGCTGGCCGCCAGCCACACCGACGGCATCGTGCACCGTGACCTCAAGCCCGCCAACGTGCTGCTCGCCGCCGGCCCGGAAGGCATGCGGCCGATGCTCACCGACTTCGGCATCGCGCGGCTGGCGGACTCGCCCGGCCTGACCCAGGCCCATGAGTTCGTCGGTACGCCCGCCTATGTGGCGCCCGAGTCCGCCGAGGGCCGCCCGCAGACCTCCGCCGTGGACGTCTACGGCGCGGGCATCATGCTGTACGAGCTGGTCACCGGACGCCCGCCGTTCGCGGGCAATACGGCGCTCGAGGTGCTGCACCGCCACCTCTCCGAGGAGCCGCAGCGCCCGCCGAGCGTGCCCGACCCGCTGTGGACGGTGCTGGAGCGGTGTCTGCGCAAGCGCCCCGAGGAGCGGCCCAGCGCCGTCAGCCTCGCGCAGGCGCTGCGTACGGTCGCCGGTGGCGTGGGCGCGCAGGCCACACCGGAGCAGGCCACCGCCGCGCTCGGTGTCGCCGCGCTGCTGATGCCGGATCCGTCGCCCGCGACGGTCCCGGACGCGCCCCTCGCCGGTGCGGCCGGATTCGGCGACCCCACGCAGGTGCTGCCGCACTCCGCGCCCGGGCAGGGACCGGGCCAGGGACAGTCCGGGTACGACCCGAACGCGGCCACCAGCTATCTGCAGCAGACCGGCGCCCCCGGACCGGGCCAGGATCCGAACGCCGAGGGCACGCAGGTCATGCCGCCGGTTACCGGCGGGCCCCCGCAGCCCCCGGACGGGCCGCATCCCTGGGAGAACCAGCTGCGCGCGGCCCGCGACCGTAACGAGCAGACGCAGGTCCAGCCGCTCGACCCGAGTCTGGACCCGCTGCGCCGTCGTCCGCAGCGCCGCTCCGACCAGCCGCCGCCCCAGCAGTACAGGCAGCAGTACGGGCAGCAGCAGCGCCGCCCCGCAGAGCGGCCGCCCCAGCGCTACGAGCCCCGGCGACCGCCGCCGCAGGAGCCGCGCCCCCGGCGCGAGCCCCGCGCCCGCGGCGCGAACCCGATGCACATCCCCGGGCTCGGCTGTCTCAAGGGCTGCCTGTTCATGATCATGATCCTGGTCGTGATCTGCGTACTGGTGTGGAACTTCACTCCCCTTCCCGAGTGGTGGGCGCAGGGCAAGAGTTTCTGGGAGTCGGTACAGGACTTCTTCAGCAAGGTCGGAGATCTGGGCGCCAGTGGCAACAATTGACCGGAGCGGCACGTGAGTTCGGGGATTTGTCGACTTCCCGCTGGGGATTTCCCCCGCGAAGGTGACGGTTAGCGGCATCCGGGGCCCTCAACCCCCCTTTCGCCGCGTAGCTTTGTCGTCATGGCTCGGAAGATCGGCAGTCGCTACACCGCTCACCAGATCCTGGGACGTGGCAGCGCCGGCACGGTGTGGCTGGGTGAGGGACCCGGTGGCCCCGTCGCCATCAAGCTCCTGCGCGAGGACCTCGCCTCGGACGAGGACCTGGTGGAGCGGTTCGTGCGGGAGCGCAGCGCGCTGCTCGCCCTGGACCATCCACGGGTGGTCGGCGTCCGCGACCTCGTCGTGGACGGCAACGACCTGGCGCTCGTCATGCAGTTGGTCCGCGGTACGGATCTGCGTACCCGCCTGGAACACGACCGCCGGCTCGCCCCACAGCCCGCGGTGGCCATCGTGGCCGACATCGCCGACGGGCTCGCCGCCGCGCACGCCGCGGGCATCGTGCACCGCGACATCAAGCCGGAGAACGTGCTGCTGGACGCGGTCGCCCCGGCCGGTCCCGGCGGCGCGCCGCCCGCGCTGCTCACGGACTTCGGTGTCGCCAAGCTGATCGACCTGCCCCGGCGCACGCGCGCCACGTCGATCATCGGCACCCCCGACTACCTCGCGCCGGAGATCGTGGAGGGCCTGCCGCCCCGCGCCTCCGTGGACATATACGCCCTGGCCACGGTGTTGTACGAACTGCTCGCGGGCTTCACGCCGTTCGGCGGCGGGCACCCCGGCGCGGTCCTGCGCCGCCATGTCACGGAGACGGTGGCGCCACTCCCCGGCATCCCGGACGAGCTGTGGCAGCTGATCCACCAGTGCCTGGCGAAGGCTCCCGCCTCACGGCTGCGCGCGGTCGAGGTGGCCGCCCGGCTTCGCGAACTGCTGCCGGGCCTGGCCGGCCTCCCGACGCTGGACATCGACGAGCAGCCCGAGGAGTTCTACGAGAGTGGCCCCGACGGGTACGGGCAGGGGTCTCCCGGGGGCGAGGGACACCCGAGTCCGGCGGCCGGGCCGGGTGCGCCCGGGGAGCCGGGGACGTCCGGACCGGGCGGGGGCCGCCGGGCGGTGCCGCTGGTGCACGGCGG
>NZ_JBOHCV010000075.1:0-7486 GCF_050698815.1 Streptomyces sp. | reverse complement strand
GCGTGCGAGCAGCAGCCGCCGGGCGAGCGCCGGGCCGGTCTCCGCGTCCGGACCGGCGCCCACGGCATGGGCGGCCGCCGTGAGGTCGGCGACGGTGGGCAGCCGGAACTCGACCACCCAGTCGCCCTCCTCCACCCGCAGCGGGCCCTCCCACCGCGGCTGCCGGGCGAGCAGTTCGCCGATGTCCAGGTCGAACTCCATCGCCTCGGCGCAGCGGCCGCAGTCCATCCGCACCTGCAGCCGCTCGCCGAACAGCGTGCGGCGCAGCGCGAAGAGGTCCGCCTCCCGCTCGCCGAGCGGCACCGACAGCAGATCGCCGTCGGCCGCCTCCGGGCGGGCGGCCCGGTGCAGCAGCAGGGCACGCCCGTGGCCGTGCTGCCCCAGCCCCGCCTCCCAGGTGGCCAGTAACTCCGCGGGTCCCGTGATCGCCATCCCTCGGACCGCCCGGAGGTCAGGCCGGGTGGGTGAACGAAGGCTCGGTGGGCTCCGGCACCTCGTAGTCGCGCTCCCAGCCCTCGCACTCCAGCTTGAGACTCTGGATCGCCACCGCGTTGGCGTTGGCGTCCATCTCACCCAGCACCTGGTACTCGCTCGGCCACGCCCGGTAGAGCTTGTGCGAGACGGCCACCTGGCCGGCCTCGTTGAGTACCTGTACCAGGATGTCCCGTCGGAAGTCCGCGAGTGACACCTCGGCGCCGAGCCCCGCACCGACCTGCCAGACCTTGTTGGCCCAGCGGTCGAATTCCGGGTCGTGCGTGACGCCGCGTTCGAGCGTGATCCCCTCGAACTCGGAACGGCCCGGCGACTTGCGCGGAGTGCTGGGGTCGCCGCCGTGCCGGTGCTTGACGACCTCGGTTGTGCGCTTCAGCGGGCTGACTTTGCTGATGCCCGCGACCGTGCGCCCGCCCCACAGGACGAGGAACTTGAAGTTCTTGTACGGGTCGAAGCGATGGGCGTTCACCTGAAATTCAGCCATCGGATTCCTCAAACTCGAACTGTCCGGCCATCTGCTGGATCTTGACGACTACGAATTCTGCGGGCTTGACCGGGGCGATACCGACCAGCACGTTCACCACTCCGCGTGCGATATCCGCGTCGGTGGTGGTGTCCTTGTCGCACTTCACGAAATACGCCTCGCGCGGCGTGGAGCCCTTGAAAGCGCCCTGCCGGAAAAGCGTGTTGAGGTACGCCGAGGTGTCGAGCCGGATCTGCTGCCACAGCTGCTCGCCGTTCGGCTCGAAAACCACCCACTGCAGCCCCCGCTGGAGGCTCTCCTCGACGTACAGAGCCAGCCGTCGCACCGGCAGGTACTTCCACTCGCTGTCCAGCGCGTCGGCGCCCTCCATCGTCCGGGCGCCCCACACCAGCGGGCCGACGACGGGGAAGGTGCGCAGGCAGTTCACGCCCAGCGGGTTCAGCAGACCGTTCTCCCGGTCGGTCAGCTGTACGGTCAGCGACCGGACGCCGGCGAGCCTGGCCTCCGTGCCCGCCGGTGCCTTCCAGACCCCGCGCTCGGCGTCCGTACGGGCGATGACCCCGGCCAGGGCCCCCGACGGCGGGAAGGAACGCAGCCTGCCGGTGAGCGGATCGGTCATCCGCAGGTGCGGGAAGAACAGGGCCGCGTGGTTGCTGCGCACGTGTTCCAGGGCGCCCAGCCCGGCCCGGGCGCTGTCCACACTGACCCAGGTGGTGGGCGCGTCCACCAGCAGGAAGATCCGCTGCTCCCGGCAGAGCGCCTGCGCCGCCGACAGGACGGTGACCATGTCCTCGGTCGACTCGTAGGCCGAGAGCTCCGGCAGGGACAGCAGGTTGACGTCGTCGACGTCGCGCAGTGCCTGGAGCCCCGTCTTGCCGGCCTCACTGCCGATGATGTCCCCGGGGCCCGGGGGATCGCCGTCCACGCCGCCGGCCAGTGCGAACACAGGCGGGTTGACGGTGGCCTCCAGGCCCAGGTCGTTGGCGCATTCGCCGACGAAGCGGACGACGTCGTCGGGATCCAGGGACCCGGCGACCACCTGGAGCCGGTGTCCGAACGCGGTGACCTCCGTTCCGGCGAAGGCTCGCTTGCCCGGGGCGTCCGGCAGCGCGCGCAGCTTGCGCTCCAGCAGCAGGGCCAGTTCGGTGACGTCGCAGGGAGCCTCGCCGTCCTGGTCCGGGTCGTACAGGGTGAACTCGCGCTCCACCTCGCCGATCTTGACCGTGAGGTCGACGGCGAGGTCGGGGAGTTCGGACCCGAACGGCTTGGAGACCGTCCCCGAGGGGTCGGGGCGGCCGTCGCCGAGGACCTCCACCCGGACGAGCGCCGAACCCTCGTTGACCACGGTCTCGACGAACCGGCCCTGGTCGGCCCGCATGGAGAGGCCGGTGAAGGTCTCCCGTGCCCCGCCCTTCGCGTCGAGGACGCGGAGGTTGAAGGTCTCCTCGGGAGCGCGGGTGTCGTGGTCGACGGCGACCCGGAGCCCCGACCCCCAGACGCCGGGCTCCTTCGCGTGGACCTTCAGCACCGGGCAGGCGCTGCGGTCCTCGGTGGACTCGAGCGTGACGCAGGCCGCCTCCCCGGTCCCGGACGCGGCCACGCGCACGATCACGGCGACCGTGCCGCCGTTGCCGAAGAACTGGTGCGCCGCGTAGCTGACGGCGCTCTGCGCGGTAAGGCCCCCGAAGCGGCGCTCGAACTCGGCGAAACTGGTGACCCGGACCGGCTTGTTCAACGGACCCCGGCGGGTGTGACCGACAAAAGCGGTCACCGAAGTGGTGACCCCGCCGATGGTACGGACGCTGCTGGGCAGCTCTTCGATGTATACGCCGGGATAGCTCGCTTGCGTCATTCCCCCTCCAATCCCTACGGGCGCCAGGAGATGCGCAGGAGGGATCGGAGCGTGCTTGGCAGCGCACACGTCAGCTGTGGAACTCCCCCGTCGCACACCCCCGTGCGGCAGTCATACCGCAGAGCCCCGGGTCATGACTTTCCCGTACATGACTTGTGGGTCCTGGTGCGTGAATCCGTAGCAAGCCTGGAGGAGTTCACCGACGCCGGTCAAGGAGCCGTTTCGGCCATGTGGCGGCTGAAGTGTCCGATTATGCATATGCGGGTGACGGTATGGAGCATTCCGGTGGAGAGTTCATGGAGGGTCTTCATGAAGCCACCGTGCCCTCATCACCCGTCGCTCCCAGTGAATCTGACGCAAGATCAGGAGCGACGGTGGTGGAACCGTCTGAGCCTCCGGTGACCGAGAGATGACAGCGGTCGTGCCCCTCAGACGTCCGTGCCGGACGACCACCCACGCCACGGTAGGGTCGGCGGGAAATCTCCACGCAACGGGTGAGATGGACACCGGGGAGGTCGGACCGTGACGGCAGCGAAGACGCCCCCGCCACCCAGGCCCGGGCCGCTGCGCAAGGAGCGCTGGTTCCAGCCTCGCCGTTCCGCCTACTCGTGGGAGCAGGACGGCCTCGACCACATCCGGCAGCTCATGCCGAAGTCCGAGCCCTACCGGGCCTGGGCGACGTACTCCTTCACCGCCGCCTCCGGCCGGACCAACGAGTGCGACCTGTTCATCGCCGTCCCCGGCGGCCTGTATCTGCTGGAGCTCAAAGGACACCCCGGCAGGGTGGTCAACCACGGCGAGACCTGGCAGTTCCACCACGACCGGGTCCGCACCCTGAAGAACCCCCTGCACCTCACCGACTTGAAGTGCAAGGAACTCAAGGGCCGGCTGGAGCGCGCCGCGCGGTCCATGGGTGTCGACCCGCGGCGCGTCCCCTTCATCAAGCCCGCGGTCTTCCTGCATGCACCCGGCCTGGTGAGTGGGCTGGACGAGTTCCAGCGGATCAACGTCTACGGGCGCAACGACGGCACCGGCGGTCTCGACCGGATCTGGGACGACCTGCTCGGCAGACCGCCGGAGCGGGAGAGCTGGCGCATCACCCCGCAGTCCGCCCAGCTGCTGGAGCAGCTGATGCAGAAGATCGGCATCAGCCACTCCACCGCCCACCTGCGCTACGGCGACGACTGGAAACTCGAACCCGGTGTGCTGGACGCGGGTCCCGGCTGGGAGGACCGCCTCGCCGTCCGCGACGACGGGCTCGTCCAGGAGGAAGGCCGCGTCCGCATATACCTGGTCGAGCAGCTGGCCGCCGACGCCGCGCGGCGCGCCGCCGACCGCGCGGCCCGCCGCGAGTACCAGGTGCTACAGGGCATCACGCACCGGGGCGTCGCCCAAGCCGTGCAGATCCGGCAGCACCAGGGCGGCCCGGCGATCCTGTTCCGGCACCGCCACAGCGATCTCCGGCTGGACGCCTACCTCGACGCCTACGGCGGCAGGCTCACCCCGGAGACCAGACTGGATCTGGTACGCCAGCTCGCCGAGGCGCTCCGCTACGCGCACCACCGCTCCCTGTACCACCGCGCGCTGTCCGCCCGCTCGGTCTACATCTCCGCAGGGGAGAGCGGTGCCGGACCCGTCGTACGCATCACCGACTGGCAGACGGCCGCCCGGGACTTCGACAGCACCTCTCTGCGCTCCATCGGCGACACGTCGCTCGACGCCGCCCTGATCGAGGACGCCGCCCAGATCTATCTCGCACCGGAGACCGACCAGGAGTTCGCGGACCCGGTGGACCTGGACCTCTTCGGTCTCGGGGCGCTGGCGTACCTGCTGCTCACCGGGGAGCGGCCGGCGGCGCAGCGCAGCGCTCTGATCGAGCGGCTGTCCGCGGAGGGCGGGCTGCACCCGTACGCCGTGACCGACGGCCTCTCCGACAGCCTCGACGACCTGGTCTACCGGGCGACCCGCGCCGAGGTCGTCGACCGGCTGCCGTCCGCCGAACGCTTCCTGGACCTGCTCGACGAGGCCGAGCAGCAGAGCGCCGTGCCGGACCAGTCCGCGACCGCCGAGTCGGACCCGCTGACGGCCCTTCCCGGCCAGCCGGTGGACCCGGTCTGGACTGTCAGGCGTGTGCTGGGGACCGGTGCCACCGCCCGCGCGCTGCTGGTGGAGCGGGTGGTGGAGGAGGCAGACGGCCCGGACGGCAAGGCGGTGGTCGAGGAGCGTGTCTTCAAGGCCGCGCTCGACCAGGACAAGGACGCCCGGCTGTACGCGGAGGCCCGGGCGCTCAAGGCGGTGGGCGGCGGCCGGATCGTCCGGCTGCTGGAGGAGCCGCGTGAGATCGCCGGCCACACCGTCCTGGAACTCGAGTACGCGGGGGAGTCCTCCCTCGGCGCGAGGCTGCGCGGCGAAGGACGCCTGACCTACGACCAGTTGGAGCGATACGGCAACGACCTGTTCATCGCCCTCGACCAGCTCGCGGCCAAGGGCGTGCGGCACCGCGACATCAAGCCGGACAACCTCGGTCTGCACAAACGGGACGACGGCTCGTGGGAGCTGCTGCTGTTCGACTTCTCGCTGGCCGACGCCTCCGAGCGGGACATCACCGCGGGCACCCGCGGCTACCTCGACCCGTTCCTCGGCAGCACCCGCCGCTCGCTGTACGACGACCACGCCGAGCGGTACGCGGTCGCGATCACGTTGCACGAGATGGCCTCGGGCGAGCGGCCCGTCTGGGGCGACGGCCAGAGCGATCCCCGCGTGAGCGAGGACGTGGAACTGTTCGTCGCCGCCGAGCTGTTCGAGCCCGGTCTGCGGGACGGTCTGACCGCGTTCTTCCACCGCGCGCTGCACCGGGACGTCGACCGCCGCTTCGACACCTTCCAGCAGATGGAGGACGCCTGGCGGCAGATCTTCCGTACCGCCGACTCCGCCAAGCCGGCCACCACCCCCGCGACCGTCGGCGCGTTCGCGGCGAGTGCGGAGGAGGCCCGTGAGACGGCCGCCGCGGCCGCGGAGCCGTCCACCGGCCTGGAGGCCGCCGGACTCTCACCCCGCGCGGTCTCCGTCGCCAACGGGCTCGGCGCGGTCACCGTCGGCGAACTGCTCGACGTGCCCCCGCACACCATCGCCCGGGCCCGTGGCGCCGGGACGCTGGTACGCAGAGAACTGGGCCGGCGGCACAAGCAGTGGACGGCGATGCTGCGCCGCCCCGCCCCCGGCGGCCGCCCGCCGGGCACGGCGACGACGGCACGTGCCACGGTGTCGGCCGCCGATCCCCAGGCGGAGGTACGGAGCATCGCCGCCGAGGCGGTGGACTCGCTGGCCGAGCGGCTCGTACCGGGACCGGCCCGCAAGGGCAACCTCCGGCCCGGCGTCATCCGGCTGACCCTCGGACTGTCCGACGGGAACGAGGCGGGCGGCGACGGGGGAGACCGCGGAGAACTCTCCGCGCTCGGTGCATGGCCACTGCAGAAAGCCATCGCCCAGCACCTCGGCTGCAGCCAGAAGACCGTCTCCGACCACCATGTGGCGGCGATCGAGGAGTGGAGCGCGACCGGCTGGATCACCCACATCCGTGACGAGCTGGTGCAGATCCTCGCCCAGTACGGGCGGGTGATGACCGTCCAGGAGGCCGCCGCCGAACTCCGCGTACGGCACGGCGCCGGTGACGACACTCCTGAGCGGACGCTCGCCAAGTCCCTTTCCGTCGTCCGCGCCGCCGCCGACGCGGAGGCGCTGCAGCGTGGCAGCGACCACGAGCCGCGCCTGGAGGTGCTGCGCCGTGGCCCGCGTGTCCTGCTGGCCCTGGACTCCCTGCCCGGCACCGACGACCCCACCCCCCAGGAGCTGGCGGACTACGCGGCGGCGCTCGGGGTGGCGGCCGACCAGCTCGCCGAAGCCGACCCGTTGCCCGGCCGGGCCACGGTCCTGCGGATGCTGCGCGAGGTCCCCGCCCCCGAGGGGATGGCCCCGCTCGCCGACACCCGCCTGGTCTCTCTCGCCGCCGTGGTGGCCCGGCACGCGTCCGCCTCGCCGAGACTGGAGATCTACCCCAAGGCGCTCGGGCTGGCCCGTGCGCTCCGTATCTCCCAGGCCGTCGCCGGGGTCCGCCGCGAGACCGGAATCTCGACCGGTGAGCTCATCGCGCGGGTCAAGGCCCGCTTCCCGTCGCTTCCCGTCCCGGACGCACCCACCCACATCGAGATCGAGGACGCGCTGAGCGAGGCCGGCTTCCCGCTGGAGTACGACACCGTCCGCAAGCGCTTCTTCCCGCCCGCCGTCGAGGGCGCCCGCTGGTCCAGCTCCACCTACACCCGTACGAGCGTGCTCGTCGCCCAGGCCAGGGCAGCGGTGGCGTCCGGCCGGGATCCGCGGGCCGTCCTGCGCGCCAAGCTGACCACCTCCGCGCAGCGCGGCGGTTTCCTCGCGCTCACCCTCAAGGGCGCCGACCTGCCCGGCACCGCCGCCGCGCTGGCCGCCGAGTTCGGTGTGGTCCCGGTGGACTTCAACGCCGAGTTCCTGGCGGTCTTCCGCGCCCTGGCCGAGGAGCTGGGCACGGACTGGTCCAAGGTGCTGCGCGCGGACGCCGCCTTCACCGGCACCGGCGAGCTGAAGCCGGGCCTGCGCTCCTACGTCCAGCGGGTCACCGAACGGCT
>NZ_JBOHCV010000074.1:0-3040 GCF_050698815.1 Streptomyces sp. | reverse complement strand
TAGAGCACTGTCGGAGTGCGGGTTTCACGTAGTACTCCAGCCGTAGTTGTGGATCTTCATGGTGTTGCTGTGCGGCGGCGCCCGACCTCGCCTACGGCTCCGACATCGCCAGCATCGGCCTGACCATCCCGGCGGTGGCCATCGCAGCGAACTGGCACGAGGGTCCGCTCCTGCCGGGCCTCGGCCCGACCCACCAGGACCCCTCTTCATCTCGATCGTGGTGGGCACTCCGACGGTCATCTCCGGCCGCGCGACTCTCTGCCGAGACTGCCTCCATCTGGTGCTGTTCGCGGCGTACTTGGTGCTGGCGGTGTCGCCGCGGCACCCTCCTTCGTGCGCAGGCCCGGGATCAGCACCGCCGCCACCGCCAGGTGCATCAGGGTCAGCGCGGCCCGGGTGCCGCCGTCCATGCCGTCGCCGGTCAACGGCAGGAAGGACATGACCAGTACGGCGACGGCCACCCCGGTCCAGACGGCGCGGGCGCGCCGTCCCCTGAACCGCTCCAGGGCGGCCAGCAGCCCCCAGCCGGCGAGGGCCGCCAGCAGCGCGACCAACACCACCGGCACCGCGCCGATGTCGAGCGTCTGCTCGCCGTTGATGATCCGCAGCCGGTGCCCCAGCATCGGGTCCGCGACCAGCCACACCAGGACAGGCGTCAGGACCGCGAGCCCCGAAACTCCCAAGCGCCTTCTGCGCGCGCTCACTTGGCGCCGCCCGCGAGCGCGCCGTGCAAGAAGACCTCCACCAGCTCCTGCGTGGTCAGCTCCGGCTCGTCCTCCATATGCGGCTGGGTGAAGAGCAGCCCGAAAAAGAGGGCCGCGATCTGCTCAGGCGGCCGGCGCAGCGCGGCCGTGTCGGGCTCCAGCAGATCCGCGAGGGCCGCGCGGATGCGGGTCGTCGACTCCTCGCGGCCCGCGCCGCGCACCGTGCCGGGGTGCTTGCCGCTGCGGTGCCCGGAGGCATGCAGCGAGCCGGCGATCGTGCCCATTCGGGACAGGTGCGCCTGCAGCGCTTGGGCCGCCTCCGCCAGCCGGTCGGGCAGCGGCTGGGATACCTCGATCGCGCCGAGCTCGCGGATCGCGTGCTCGGGGGAGAGCGCCTCCGCCAGGCAGGCTTGCAGCAGCTCGTCCTTGTCGGCGAAGACCCGGAAGATCGTGCCCTCGCCGATGCCCGCGGCGCGGGCGACCTTCGCGGTGGTCACTGCGGCTCCGTACTCGGCGATCAGCGGGATCGCGGTCTGGATGATCATCGCGCGCCGCTGCTCCGGCGACATGCCGGGGGCGCGGCGGCGGGTGGTCTGGTTCTCCCTGGGTGCTGTCATGACCCCGAGGGTACGGAGTGAGGACTCACTCCGTCAATGAGTGAGTCCTCACTCCGTACACTTTCTCCATGCTCGGCTACGTGCCGAGGGCAGCCAGCTGCCAGGCCAGTGCTGCGTGGGCGAGGGCACAAGTGCCCCATCCCGCAGCGCCGCGTGCTCCATGACGGAAAACCACAACCCACCCCACCATCACCAGTACGACGGACAGGGTGCAGAACACCCAGGCAATGACGAGCCACGGCATGGACATGCCCGTAAAGAGTCTGACCGCCACTGACGGCGCCAGCGCCAGCAGGGATACGGCCCAAGTACCTTCGGTGGCCTTGTTGGAAACGCTGGTATCGCTCATCTCGAATTCTCCGTGATCCAGTAATGGCTGGGCCTGTACGGACGGGCCCAGCCATTACTACTCAGCCGGCATCACTCAGCTACGACTGGGTTTCAGTGGTTGAAGTGCCACCAGATGTCGTAGATCGTCAGACCCGGCGAGACCGCCTTGATCGCAGCCTTCTGCCACCAGGACAGACCGTCGTACCACCTCTTGAAGTCCTTGTACTTGCCGGCGATGGCCTTGCCGAAGCCGCCGATCTTCTTCAGGACATTCCAGATCGCGCTCCACTTGCCCGCTGCCACGAACTCGCCTTTGGCGACCTTCTGCAGGTCAGCCTGCTGTGCCGCCGACAGGCCGGACACCAGCGCACGGGCTCCGGCGTCGTTACTCCTCAGGAGGCCGCGCGCAGCCTGTTGGGCCTCAGAATGCTGCGCGGCCGAGATGGCCGGGGCATGCGTGGAACGTTGGGTGGCAGCGCTCGCGGCGGGCGCGGCGACACCGAAAACAACTGCGGCCAGCGCTGATGCGCCGGCGATGCGCAATGTATTGCGCTTCACGTACACTCCCTGACGTGTCATGTCGGGGAAGAGGGCATGCGGAGGCGCCGGTGATGGTCTCAAGCAAAATCGGTTCCCCCGCGGTCTTCTTCCCCGTCTTCTCTCCCCGTGTGCCGCTCCGGTTGGTCACGGCCGGGGCGTACCTCGGGATGTTAACCCGGCCCAACTTCCATAATCAACACGCTTCTTGCACATGAACGCCATAGAAGACACATGGCTGGAATCCGACGGTCGCTTGACTCACGGGAGTGAACGTGCCGTCACTTCCGCTACGGACAGCACGCTTTGCGGTAGCTCACATTCCGGTATATCGCCGGCTGGAGAAATACGGCCGGTTCACACACCGGCTCGTGGATGCCGTCCAGCCAACGACGGTGCCCCCTTCCTCCTTCGGGAAGGGGGGCGCTTCCCTCAGCCGCCGTTCTCTGCCTGGAACATCCAGTGATGCTTCTCGAGGTCGCCGGTGAGCTGGATGAAGATGTCCTCCGTCACCGGGTCGGCGGGGGCGACCGCCGTCATCCGTTCGCGGGCCTTGGCGATGACCGCGCCCAACGCGGCCACCATGATCTGGACGGCGGCGGTGTCCTGCTGCCAGCCCGCCCTGGCCTGCTCGATGTTGGTCGCCGCGGAGACGGTGGTGGAGCGGCCGTCCGGCGGCACTCCGAGCGCGGAGGCGCGTTCGGCCACCGTGTCGGAGTACGCACGCGCGGTATCGACCACGTCGTCGAGCTGGAGGTGTATGGACCGGAAGCGCGGCCCGATCACGTTCCAGTGGATCTGCTTGGCGATGAGGGAGAGGTCGACGAGGTCCACGAGCGCTCCCTGCAGGGC
>NZ_JBOHCV010000073.1:0-8185 GCF_050698815.1 Streptomyces sp. | reverse complement strand
CCCCACGACCCCCGCGGAGCGAGCCGAGGCGCAGACCGTCATCGACGGAGTCGACGACGAGCGGGTGCGGCTGCGGAACTCGGTGAAGGCGCGCGACGGCTTCTTCACCACCTTCTTCATCAGCCCGTACTCCCGCTACATCGCCCGCTGGTGCGCCCGCCGCGGGCTCACCCCGAACCAGGTCACCACGGCCTCGCTGGTCACCGCGCTGATCGCGGCGGCGTGCGCGGCGACCGGCACCCGCGGCGGTTTCGTCGCGGCCGGGGTGCTGCTGGTCGCCTCCTTCGTGCTCGACGCCACCGACGGCCAGCTCGCCCGCTACGACCTGCAGTACTCCACGCTCGGCGCCTGGCTCGACGCCACTTTCGACCGCGCCAAGGAGTACGCGTACTACGCGGGCCTCGCCCTCGGCGCGGCCCGCGGCGGCGACGACGTGTGGGCGCTCGCACTCGGCGCGATGGTGCTGCAGACCGCCCGGCACGTCGTCGACTTCTCCTTCAACGAGGCCAACCACGACGCCACTGCCAACACAAGCCCCACCGCTGCCCTCTCCGACAAGCTCGACAGCGTGGGCTGGACGGTGTGGCTGCGCCGCATGATCGTGCTACCGATCGGCGAGCGCTGGGCATTGATCGCCGTCCTCACCGCATGCACCACGCCCCGCATCACCCTTGTCGTGCTGCTCATCGGCTGCGCGCTCGCCGCCTGCTACACCACCGCGGGCCGGGTTCTGCGCTCCCTTACTCGGAGGGCACACAGGACCGACCGCGCGGCCCGCGCCCTGGCCGACCTCGCCGACAGCGGCCCGCTCGCCGAGGGCTGCGCCGCTCTGGCACGCCGCGCACGGCTGCGCCTGCCCGCCTTCGGGCGGCCGGCCCTCGCTCTCCTCGGCACGGTGGCGCTGCTGGCCACCGCGCTGTGGACACCCGCGGGGAGCGGCTGGCCGTGTCTGGCGGCGCTGGTCTACGTGCTCACCTCCGGGCTCGCGGTGGCCGCCCCGCTGCGGGGCACCCTCGACTGGCTGGTTCCGCCCCTCTTCCGTACCGCGGAATACACCCTCGTCCTCATCCTGGCCGTACTCGCCGACCGCTCCGGTGTGAGCGCCGCACTGCCCGCTGCGTTCGGGCTGGTGGCAGCGGTCGCCTACCATCACTACGACACCGTGTACCGCATCCGTGGTGGCACCGGTGCCCCTCCGCGCCGGCTGGTGCGGGCGATCGGGGGCCACGAAGGACGGGCCCTGGTGGTCACGCTCGCCGCGGCCCTGTGGCTGGGCGGCCCGGGCGGGAGCCAGGACCGACAGCAAGGTTTCACCATCGCGCTGACCACGCTCGCCGTGGCCATCGCGGCAGTGGTGCTCATCGAGAGCATCCGCTTCTGGGTGTCCTCCAAAGCACCCGCCGTACACGACGAAACAGGAGAACCCGCATGATCGGCCTCGTGCTGGCTGCCGGCGCCGGACGGCGTCTGCGTCCCTACACCGACACCCTCCCCAAGGCCCTGGTGCCCGTGGGTCCCGAAGGCGACGAGGAGTCCCAGACGGTCCTCGACATCGCCCTCGCCAACTTCGCCGCCGTCGGCCTGACCGACGTCGCCGTGGTCGTCGGCTACCGCAAGGAGGCCGTCTACGAGCGCAAGGAGGCGCTGGAGCAGAAGCACGGCGTCAAGCTCACCCTCGTCGACAACGACAAGGCGGAGGAGTGGAACAACGCCTACTCCCTGTGGTGCGCCCGCGACGTCATCAAGCAGGGCGCCCTGCTCGCCAACGGCGACACCGTGCACCCCGTCTCCGTCGAGAAGACCCTCCTCGACGCCCGTGGCGGCGGCAAGAAGATCATCCTCGCCCTGGACACGGTGAAGCACCTCGACGAGGAGGAGATGAAGGTCGTCACCGACCCGGAGAAGGGCGTACAGCAGATCACCAAGCTGATGGACCCGGCCACCGCGAGCGGTGAGTACATCGGCCTCACGCTGATCGAGCCGGAGGCCGCCGAGGAGCTGGCCGACGCGCTGAAGACCACCTTCGAGCGTGACCCGCAGCTGTACTACGAGGACGGCTACCAGGAGCTGGTCAACCGCGGCTTCAAGATCGACGTCGCGCCGATCGGCGACGTGCCCTGGGTCGAGATCGACAACCACGAGGACCTCGCCAAGGGCCGGGAGATCGCATGCCGGTACTGACCCGCCTCATTCCGTCGCCCGTCGTCGTCGACATCCGCCGCGGCGCCCTGGACGACCTGGCGGGCCTGCTGGCCGATCAGCGGATCTCCTCCAAGGGCAAGCTCGCCTTCGCCATCAGCGGCGGCTCCGGCGCGGCTCTGCGCGAGCGGTTCGCCCCCGCCCTCCCCAGCGCGGACTGGTACGAGGTCGGCGGCGGCACCATCGACGATGCCATCAAGCTCGCCGACGCGATGAAGTCCGGGCGCTACGACGCGGTCGTGGGTCTGGGCGGCGGCAAGATCATCGACTGCGCGAAGTTCGCGGCGGCCCGCATCGGCCTGCCGTTGGTCGCCGTCGCCACGAACCTCTCACACGACGGCCTGTGTTCGCCGGTCGCGACCCTGGACAACGACGCGGGCCGCGGCTCCTACGGCGTGCCCAACCCCATCGCGGTCGTCATCGACCTCGACGTCATCCGGGAGGCCCCGGCCCGGTTCGTCCGCTCCGGCATCGGGGACGCGATCTCCAACATCTCCGCGGTACGGGACTGGGAACTGGCCCACGCCGAGCGGGGCGAGGACATAGACGGCCTGGCCGCCGCCATCGCCCGGCAGGCCGGCGAGGCCGTGCTCCGGCACCCCGGCGGGGTCGGCGACGACGCCTTCCTCCAAGTGCTGGCGGAGGGACTGGTGCTCACCGGCATCTCGATGTCGGTGGCCGGGGACAGCCGCCCGGCCTCCGGCGCCTGCCACGAGATCAACCACGCCTTCGACCTGCTCTACCCCAAGCGGGCCGCGAGCCACGGTGAGCAATGCGGCCTCGGCGCCGCCTTCGCCACCTTCCTGCGCGGGGACCGGGAGACCGCCCTGCTGATGGTCTCGGTGCTGCGGCGCCACGGCCTGCCCGTACTGCCTTCCGAAATCGGCTTCGACGAGGACGAGTTCGTGAAGGTGGTCGAGTACGCGCCGGAGACCCGCCCCGGGCGCTACACCATCCTCGAGCACCTCGACCTGTCCGCCGACCAGATCAGGGACGCATACCGCGACTATGCACAAGCCATCAGTAGCTGAACTCCGCCCGGTCGTGCACCCCGAGGGTGTCAAGGACCGGCGCAGCGGTGAGCACTGGGCCGGACGGCTCTACATGCGCGAGATCTCGCTGCGCATGGATCGGCACCTGGTGAACACGCGGGTCACGCCCAACCAGCTGACCTACCTGATGACTGTCGCGGGGGTCCTCGCCGCCCCGGCCCTTCTGGTGCCGGGGATCTGGGGGGCGGCGCTCGGCGTGGTGATGGTCCAGCTCTACTTGCTGCTCGACTGCGTGGACGGCGAGCTCGCCCGCTGGAAGCAGCAGTATTCGCTGGGCGGGGTGTACCTGGACCGGGTCGGCGCGTACCTGTGCGACGCCGCCGTGCTGGTGGGCTTCGGCCTGCGTGCCGCCGACCTGTGGGGTGAGGGCCGGGTGGACTGGCTGTGGGCCTTTCTGGGCACCCTCGCCGCGGTCGGCGCCGTACTGATCAAAGCCGAGACCGACCTGGTGGGTGTGGCCCGCCACCAGAGCGGGTTGCCGCCCGTGAAGGAGGCCGCGAGCGAGCCGCGCTCGTCCGGTGTGGCGCTGGCCCGCAAGGCCGCCGCGGCACTGAAGTTCCACCGGCTGATACTCGGGATCGAGGCGTCGCTGCTCATCCTGGTCCTGGCGGTCCTGGACCAGGTCAGAGGCGACCTGTTCTTCACCCGGCTCGGCGTCGCCGTGCTCGCGGGCATCGCCGTCCTCCAGACGCTGCTGCATCTGGTTTCCGTCCTCGCCTCCAGCAGGCTGAAGTGAAGGGGGAGCTCATGCCGCAGCCTCCCGTGGAGCGATCTGCGCAGACCGTGAAACTGGGTGCCGTCGTCCTCACGATGGGCAACCGGCCCGAGGAACTGCGGGCGTTGCTCGACTCGGTCGCCAAGCAGGAGGGCGATCCCGTCGCGGTCGTCGTCGTCGGTAACGGCGCGCCGCTGCCCGCGTTGCCGGAAGGTGTACGGACGGTCGAGCTTCCGGAAAATCTCGGCATCCCCGGCGGCCGTAACGTCGGCATCGAAGCTTTCGGTCCGTCCGGCGCCGAGGTCGACGCACTGCTCTTCCTCGACGACGACGGCCTGCTCCCCGGCACCGGCACCGCCGAGCAGGTACGCGAAGCCCTGGCCGCCGACCCCGGGCTCGGCATCATCAGCTTCCGCATCGCCGACCCGGAGACCGGCGAGACCCAGCGCCGGCACGTACCCAGGCTGCGCGCCGCCGACCCGCTGCGCTCCTCCCGGGTCACCACCTTCCTCGGGGGCGCCAACGCCGTGCGGACGAAGGTCATCGCCGAGGTCGGCGGCCTCCCGGACGACTTCTTCTACGCCCATGAGGAGACGGACCTGGCCTGGCGCGCGCTGGACGCGGGCTGGTCGATCGACTACCGCGCCGACCTGGTGCTGCACCACCCCACCACGGCGCCCAGCCGCCACGCGGTCTACCACCGCATGGTCGCCCGTAACCGCGTCTGGCTGGCCCGGCGCAACCTTCCCGCCCCGCTGGTCCCCGTCTACCTCGGCGTGTGGCTGCTGCTCACGCTGGCCCGGCGGCCCTCCCGGCCGGCGCTGCGCGCGTGGCTCGGCGGCTTCAAGGAGGGCTGGACGTCCCCGTGCGGTCCCCGCAAGCCGATGCGGTGGCGTACGGTGTGGCGGCTGACCCGACTAGGTCGCCCGCCCGTCATCTGACAAGCTCGTCCGTGACGGCTCTGCCGGCATTCCCTTCCGATTCACCTGCGCGTGTGAGGACGAAAGTTTCCAACGTGACCGAGACAACGCACGACGGTGCGGTCGGCGTGAAGCCTCCGCCCTCACCGGACGACCGTCTGTCCCCGGCCGATCTCGCGGCCAAGTACGGCCTGACGGTCAGCGGGGCGCGGCCCTCGCTGCCGCAGTACGTGAAGCAGCTGTGGGCGAGACGGCACTTCATCCTCGCCTTCTCCCGTGCCAAGCTCACCGCGCAGTACAGCCAGGCGAAGCTGGGACAGCTGTGGCAGGTCGTGACCCCGCTGCTGAACGCCGCCGTCTATTTCTTCATCTTCGGCATCATCATGGGCGGCCGGGAGGGGATTCCCGGCGGGCAGGACAACTACGTGCCGTTCCTGGTGACCGGCGTGTTCGTCTTCACCTTCACCCAGACCTCGGTGCTGAACGGTGTCCGGGCGATCTCCGGCAATCTGGGGCTGGTCCGCGCACTGCACTTCCCAAGGGCATCCCTGCCGATCTCCATTTGTCTCCAGCAGCTCCAGCAGCTGCTGTATTCGATGATCGTGCTGGTGATCATCCTCGTCGGCTTCGGCCACTACCCCTCCTGGTCATGGCTGTTGATCGTCCCGGCGCTCGTCTGCCAGTTCCTGTTCAACACCGGGCTGGCGCTGATCATGGCGAGGCTGGGCAGTAAGACCCCGGACCTGGCGCAGTTGATGCCGTTCGTGACGCGGACCTGGCTGTACGCGTCGGGCGTGATGTTCTTCCTGCCGTACCAGCTGGCGAAGATCGACACGGACGCCTGGGTCATCGACCTGTTGCAGGCAAATCCGGCTGCCGTGTACATGGACCTGATCCGGTTCGCGTTCATCGACGGGTACCCGGCCTCCTCCCTCCCGCCGCACGTCTGGGCACTGGCGCTCGGCTGGGGGCTGCTCGTCGGCATCGGCGGATTTGTTTTCTTCTGGAAGGCGGAGGAGCGTTATGGCCGTGGCTGACGAGATGGAGAAGACCCAGCAGGCGGACAGCCCCGCGGTGCCGGGCCCGTGGATCCCCACCGTCATCGCGGAGGATCTGCACATCGTCTACCGCGTCTACGGCGGAGCCAAGGGCAAGGGCAGCGCCACGGCCGCGCTGAACCGCATCGTCCGCCGCAAGCCCAGCGGCAGTGTGCGCGAGGTGCACGCCGTCAGGGGAGTCAGCTTCACCGCGTACCGTGGCCAGGCCATCGGCCTGATCGGCTCCAACGGGTCCGGGAAGTCGACCCTGTTGCGCGCCATCGCCGGCCTGCTGCCGGCCGAGAGCGGCCATGTCTACTCCGATGGCCAGCCCTCGCTGCTGGGCGTCAACGCGGCGATGATGAACGACCTCACCGGCGAGCGCAACGTCGTCCTCGGCGGGCTGGCGATGGGCATGTCCCGGGAAGAGGTGGGGGAGCGCTACCAGGGCATCGTCGACTTCTCCGGCATCAATGAGAAGGGCGACTTCATCACGCTGCCGATGCGCACCTACTCTTCCGGCATGTCGGCCCGGCTGCGGTTCTCCATCGCGGCGGCCAAGAAGCACGACGTGCTGATGATCGACGAGGCGCTGGCGACGGGCGACAAGAAGTTCCAGCGGCGCTCGGAGCAGCGCATCCGCGAACTGCGCGGCGAGGCGGGCACCGTCTTCGTCGTCAGCCACAACAACAAGACGATCCGCGACACCTGTGAGCGGACGCTGTGGCTGGAGAAGGGCGAGCTGCGCCACGACGGCCCGACCGAGGACGTGCTCAAGGAATACGAGAAGTTCACGGGCAAGTAGCAAGTAGCAGGTAGCGAGTAGCAGCAGCGCCCGGCCTGGTCCCCCGCACCAGGTCGGCCGCTGCTCGTCGTTGCTGTCAGACGCCCGCGTGCGTACGCTCCGCGTCCTTTTCCTGCTTCGGCTCCGGCCGGGGTGCCGACTCCTCCAGCCCGATCCTGCCGTGCAGCCGCCGCAGCGCACGCGGCGCGTACCAGGCGCCGCGGCCCAGCAGTCTCATCGCCGCGGGCACCAGCACCCCACGCACCGCGACCGCGTCGATGAGGATCGCCAGCCCGCTGCCCAGGCCGAACATCTGCAGGAAGCTGATCTCGCTGGTGGCGAAGGCGAAGAAGCTCACCGCCAGCAGTCCGGCCGCCATGGTCACGATCCGGCCGGTGCGGGAGAGCCCGCGTGTGACGGAGGTGGTGTTGTCGGCGCCGGCGTCGTGCAGTTCCTTGATGCGGCTGGTGACGAAGACCTCGTAGTCCATCGAGAGTCCGAAGACGATGCAGAACATGAGCACCGTCACCGACGTGTCCATGGGCATCGCCGTGAATCCGAGCACCGAGGAGAGATGGCCCTCCTGGAAGATCCACACCATCGCCCCGATCGAGGCCGTCAGGCTCACCGCGTTCAGCACCAGCGCGCGCAGCGGCTGTACGACGCTGCCGGTGAAGAGGAAGAGCAGCAGGAAGGTGCTGCCGACGACCATGCCGATGGCGGCGGGCAGCCGGTCGCCGATCGACTCCTTGGTGTCGATGAGCTGGGCGTCCCGGCCGCCGACCAGCGCCTCGGTGCCGCCGGGCGGGTCGACGTCGCGCACCGCGCGCACCACGTCCTGTGCCGCCTCCGACTTGGCCTGCACACCTGAGGTGACGGTGAGCAGCTGGGCGTCGGGGCGGCCGAGTGCGGCGTTGGCCCGGCCGGGCGCGGACGCCTGGCCCTTTGCGTACGTACCGCTGCTGGCCTGCACCCGCTCCACGCCCTCCACCCGGGAGAGCCGTCCGGCGTAGGAGGCCAGCTCCTGCTTGGGCACCGCGGAGGTGGTCACCACCTGGACGGCGCCCGTGTCGTTACCCGGGAAGTCCTGCCGGAGCGCGGTGCCGACCTGGCGGCTCGCGGCGTCCTCGGGAAGCACCCGCTCGTCCGGCATCCCGAAGGTGGCACCCAGCAACGGGCTGGCCGCGAGCAGCAGCACGGCGAGAACGGGCAGCGCGGTGAGTGCGGGACGGCGCATCACGATACGGGCGAGGCGGCCCCACAGCGGCGCGTCCGGCCGGCGCACGGCGTTCGCCCACGGCAGCCGCCCCTTGTTCACGCGGTGCCCGAGCACCGCCAGCAGCGCCGGTACGACCAGCAGCGCGGCCACCGCGGCGATGAAGACGACGCCGATGCCCGCGTAGGCGAACGAGCGCAGGAAGAAGGGCGGGAAGAGGAGCAGGGCCGCCAGCGCCGCGACGACCGTGGCGGCCGAGAAG
>NZ_JBOHCV010000072.1:0-5553 GCF_050698815.1 Streptomyces sp. | reverse complement strand
CCACCACGCAGCCACGGGAGTTGAGCTTGCGCGCCTGCTCTTCCGGGAGCCGGGGCGAGGGCGCGCGGCCGAACTCGGCGATGTCCGCAAGCGGGTCGTTCGCCGCCGGGTGGAAGGGAATGCTGCCGTCCTTGGGAACGACAACAGACGCGGCCAGCATCGGAGTTGGCGGATACACCGGCTGGCGCTTGGACCGGCAGCCGAACAGCCACGTGGCGGCGTCCTCCGCCACGGGCTCCGGTTGTGCCAGTTCGACGAGACCGCCGTAGGTGGCGTTCAGCCAGGTGAGTGCCTGCTGCCGGGGATCGACCATGATGCGTCAGGCTCCCGTGGGGGGCTGGTTCGAGGAGAGCTGTTCCATGTACTGAGCCACCGGCATGTGGCTCGGCGGGAAGTGAGGTGCCCCACCGTCCTTCGGGACGATGAGGACCCGAGTGAAGGGGGCCTTCGCGAGTTCTCCCGTGTCCAGATGTTCCTGCGAGTCGAACCGGACCGCCCACGCCACCGGATATTCCTGCGTCAGCTCAGGCTGCATGACGAGCGTGAATTCTTTGGCGTAGGACGTGTGCTCAAGGAATTCGCGAGCCGACGTATGGGCTTCTTCGTGGGAAATCATGGGTGGCTTTCCTGCTTGTTCTCGGTTGTACGGGTCTCGGTAATCATCGGTACGGGATGTGTTGGATCGATGTCACGTCCCTTTCCAGCTTCCCGAGCGTACCGGACTGGCCATCGAGGAACACGACCCCGTGCTTGGTGTTCACGGCGTTGAAGACGTGCGCGCTGCCGTCTGCCCGGGAGACGTACACGACACTGCGCGCCCCCTCGCCTCTTGAGTTCATGTTTTGGATCAACTCGTCGTAGCTCTTCACCGAGTCGTACTGGCCGAGTCCTCGATTCTTGAGTCCCAGTGCCTCGGGCGGGATGTGTGCACCTTCGGCCCGCGGGGCGGCCGAGACTTCGTGCCCGTCCAGCCGTTTGTCCACCGTGACCACGTTATGCGAGCAGTTGTCGACGTACCCCGGCTGCCCCGTGTTGTTGACGTCGTTCAGCCACGGGTACTGGTCGTCGATGAATTCGCGGGCCTTCTCCGGTGAAATGGAGTCGGCGTGGATCGCCTTTTCGTTGACGTGTTTCGTCGACTCGGCGAGGTCGCTCCAGTCCTTCGGCGGGTCCGGTATGTGCGAGCCCGGCCTGCGGGCCGCGCTCTCCACGCCCGCCTCGACGCCCTCCCGTGCGCCGACCCGGAGGCCCGTACGGACGGTGCCGGCGCCCTTCGTGCCGAAGATCTCGGGGATGAGGCGGCCGACGCCCTCGCTGAAGTCCTTCTTGAAAGTCTCGGCGAGGGCCTGCGGGATGCGTTCCGGGTGGGCCGCGGTGGAGACCAGGCCGGACAGCGTCATGTTGACGTTCTGGTAGTACTCGGCCGGGTGCGTCAGGTTGTACGGGTCGGTCGGGTTGAGCCCGCGCGCGAAGTTGACGATGCCGGCGGTGCCCTTGACCACCCCGCCGACGACGTGGTTGAGCTCCACCGCTCCCGCGCCGTAGCCGTCCATGATCAGGGCGCCCGCTCGGTCCAGAGGCGGGGGTTCGGCGGGGGCGTGGGCGAGGGCGGCCCGTACGGCCCGCTCCGCCGTCTCGGCGGCGGTGTTCCGCTGGCGACGGGCCTCGTCGAGTATCTCGTGCGCGCGGTCGCGGTCCGCGTCGCCCGGGTCCTTGTCGGGCGGGTCGTCGGCCTTCTTCGCCTTGTCGGAGGCGTCCTCGCCCTTCCTGTACTTCTCGATGGCCTCCTGCGCCTGGTCCTGCGCCCACTTGACGGTGTCCGCGTAGGAGTCCAGGGCCTTGCCGGCCCTCTCGCAGGCGTCCGCGGCGTGCACCCACTTCGTCGGGTGCATGGCGAACTTGTCGCGGAAGGCGTTGCCGGCCTCGCCCTTCCAGTGCGAGGAGTCCAGCTTGCGCATCCCCCGGGCGACCCGCTCGAACGCGGCCTGGAAGTCCCGCAGGTGCTTGGCGACGGCCAGGATCTCCGAACGGGAGCCCTGAATCAGCTCGTTCGCCTGCTCGGTCTGGCCCAGCTGCTGCTCGCTCACGTGGGCGCCGAGTGAGGACGCGGTCTCGTCGCCCCAGTCCTCGACCTTGTCCGCGGCGCCCTCCGCGCCGATGGACTCCAGTCCCTGACCCGCCCAGCCGGTGCCTATGTCGATGCCCGTGCCGAGGACCTTCTTGCCGTCCTCCACGCCCTGTTCGACCGCGCTCAGACCCTCGTTGACGAGGTCCTTGCCACCGTCCACGACCTCGCCGAGGGCGTCGGTGAATCCGATTCCCATCAGCGCTCACCGTTCTGCTGCCGGGCCTGGGCCGCCTTCTCCTGCTCCTCCGGGGACGGGCCGAAGTTCTCCCGCATCCCCGCGTCCACCTCGTCGCGCATGCCGGCCGCGTCGATTCCCTGGTTGACGGCCGTCATCACCGGGGAGCCCGTCGCCGTGCTCACGTCCCAGGCGGTGTTCTTCCACGCCTGCGTGCTGTTCTCCTGGGCCTTCTGGAAGGACTCCGCGCTGTAGTCCGCGTCGCGGAAGTGCGTGTACGGGTTGCTGGCCGCCACCTCGCCCCAGGACTTCTTCGTGATCTCCTCCTCCGTGGCGTACGGATTGCCCATGGCGGAGTTCGTCAGCACCTTGAAGCTGCCCTGGATGTACTGGTCCTGCTCGTGGAGCACGCCCGCGGACAGCCCCACGCCGTGCGCGAAGTTGTTGCCCTCCTGGATCAGGGTCCGCACGCCCCACTCCCAGCGTTCGCAGAACGACTCGAGCGTCGAGGTGAGGCCCGTATGCCCCAACTGGAGCCCGGTCAGCGCCAGATCGGAGAAGCCCCGGCCCATGCTGGCCTCGCCGACCATGCCGAGCTCCTTCAGCTCGCCCATCGAGTCCGTGATGCCCTTGGTGATCAGCTTCAGCGCCTCTGCGGGCGCCGCCAGATCCGCTTTGTCGCCGCTCATTCCCTGCCCCCGTCGTTCACGTACGCCTCCACCGTCGCCCTGTCCGGGACGATCCCTTCTACGGGCGGCAGCACCCTGCCGTCCTCGCTTGCCGCGTCCAGGGCGACGCCGCACGGCACGCCGACGGCCGGTACGACCGAGTCCAGCAGCCGTGAGCCCAGGATCTTGCGGTAGTCCCACTCGCGCGGCGCCGCGCCGTCCAGGGCGCTGCGGGCACGGGCGAAATCGGCCAGCGCCTCCTCGTCGGAGAAGGCCATGATCCAGCGGATTCCGCCGAGTTCGGCCGACCACAGTCCGTCCCGCTCGTCCAGCGGGACCAGGACGGTGGTGTGCCGGAAGCCGTCGAGGAAGTCGAGGAATTCGCGGCGCGCGGCGTCGGCGTTCTCGCGGGTCCGCTGCTCGGCGGCAACCAGGTCTGCCAGTTGCACCGTCGGGGCCCCCAACCTCAACTCGTCACGGCACGTGCCAGTTCGCGGGCATGCTGGCAGCAACCCGCTCTCGGTCGCAAGTATCGGCAGGTCAGTGTGGTCGGGTACACCATCTTGGGGTGGAGAAAGTGTGTGCACGGTCCGGGGAAGCGGGAAGCGTGAGATGTGCTTCCCCGGACCGTGGGCGAGTGGTCGGGTCAGTGGGACAGGACGCCGCCGAAGGCGGGGGCGTGGGCGGGCGGGGTCAGGGTGTAGGAGGCGGGGGCGGTGGGGCCGTTGCCGCGGCCGGGGAGGGCCCACAGGCCGCCGGTGCCGGAGTTCTCACCGGGGGAGCCGAGCAGGAGTTCCGGTGCGGTGTCGCCGTCGGTGTCGAGCAGGCGTACGGCCGCCGCGAACCGGTCACCCTTCTCCACGGTGCCCGGTACGTGTGCGGTGCCCTGGTTCCAGCCGGTGCCGCGAGCGTCGCCGTACTCGTCGAGCACGCCG
Source organism: Streptomyces sp. (assembly GCF_050698815.1). Classification (GTDB taxonomy): domain Bacteria; phylum Actinomycetota; class Actinomycetes; order Streptomycetales; family Streptomycetaceae; genus Streptomyces. Next base: position 1,647 of record NZ_JBOHCV010000072.1, on the reverse strand, counting down.
TGCAGTTCGCCGAAGAGCAGCGTGGCCATGCCCGCGCCGGTGGTGTGGCCGACGGCCTCGGCCGGGTTACCGATGGCGAGGTCGTCGCGGCCGTCGTTGTTCGCGTCCAGCGCGGAGAGGGTGGCGCCGAAGGAGTCGGCGGTCTCGGCCGTGCCCGGGACACCCACGGTGCCCTGGTGGAGCGTCTGGTTCCGGGTACCGAAGTCCGACGCCGACGCCTCGCCGTAGACGACGTGCACCGCGCCGCCCTTGCGGAGCTGGAGGGGGCCGCAGGCCTCTTGCTGCTCGCCGTCGCGGCAGTGGCCGATGGCGACGTCGTCGTGCCCGTCGCCGTCGAAGTCGCCGGCGGCGAGGGAGGTTCCGTAGCCGCCGAGGGACCAGAACCGCTCCAGTCCGCCGTTGTGCCAGCGGTAGAGCCGCGTGCTGGAGTCATCCCATGCGGAGACGGTGGTGGCCAGCTCCGTACGGCCGTCTCCGTCGACGTCGGCGGAGACGAGGTGGGCGGTGCCGCTGCCCATCCCGAACCGGTCGACGCGCTCCATCGGCTTCGGGGTTCCGTTCCGGGAGATCGGTCCGCGCACCATGCTCAGGCCGCCGGTCTCCTCGGTGGTGGAGTTGAAGACGACGTCCACCCTCCCGTCCCGGGTGAAGTCGCCCGCGACGACGCTGGCGCCGAGGGCGCCGTAGGAGTGCGGCCGGTTGGCGACCGTCAGCCCGCCCGAGAAGCCGGACCGGCTGCCCCAGACGACGGAGACGGCGCCGCGTCCCGTCAGGCCGCTGGCCTCCTTGGGGGCGCCGGCGAGCAGGTCGGTGTAGCCGTCCCGGTTGACGTCGGCGGTGTCGACGGCGGTGCCGAACCCGTCACCGGCTTCCGCGGTGCCCGGTACGCCCGCGGTGTGCTGGCTGATCAGCGTGCGGTGGCCGCTGTTGAGGCCGTCCCGGCTGCCCCACTGGACCGCTACGAAGCCCGCCTTGGCCTTCCCCGCGACGGTGCCGCGGGGTACGCCGACGGCGAGGTCGGGGTATCCGTCCTGGTTGAAGTCCGGGGTCGCGGCGTCCTGCTGAGCCGTGGTCTTGGTGGGCTGGGCCGGCTGGCCGGGCTGGGTTGCCGCGGCATCCATGGTCAGTCCGCCGCCGGTCAGCAGGGCGGACGCCAATACAACGGCGAGGGTGCGGGCGCGCTTTGCGGCGCGGCCCGTCTGTCTGCTGTGCAGGTGAGGCACTTGGGCACTCCTTCGTCCGGCGTCCTCGCACGCGCCGCCGTCCCCCGTTGCACGGACCGGTGCGGCATGCCGGACGCGTTGTCATCGCAAGTACGACATGCGGTGAAGAGCGAAGGTTGCCCTGCTTGCCCCGAACGAGTGGCAGTCGGCGCCCGTAGCTGACGCGTTCCGCCTTCCGGTTCAGTGCCGTGGGCCGTACGGACCCGGGCCTGGGGCGGCGCCCCACTGGGCGGGGACGACGGGGAAGTGGGGGCTGATGAGAGTGCGGGCCGCCGAGGCCGTCGCCGGGCCGGCGACGGCGTGGCGGTGCCAGAGGTGGTGCAGGAGTTCCTGTTCGCGGGCCTGGAAGTCCGGTGCCGGGGCGCCGTGTTGGGCGCGGTCGCGCAGCAGGGCGAGGGAGGTGGCGAAGTGCTGGTACTCGGCG
>NZ_JBOHCV010000071.1:0-4062 GCF_050698815.1 Streptomyces sp. | reverse complement strand
AGCCGGGAGAGGACGGCGGAGCCGAGGGCGGAGTCCAGCAGGGTGGACAGGTAACCGCCGTGCACGGTGCCCATGGGGTTGCACAGGTACTCGCCGGTCTTGCCCTCGAAGACCGCCGAGCCCTCCTCGACGGCGACGAGGTCGAAGCCGAGCGTGTGGCTGATGGGAGCCCGGGGCGTGCGGCCGTCGACGATCGAGCGCAGGAGGTCCAGTCCGCTGGGAGTGTTGGCGCTGCTCATGACCGGGACCCTAGGGGAACGGCGCGAGCGATCAAGTACGGATTCCGTACCGGCCGGCTCGACTACCCTGGCGGACATGACCGGTTATGGGCAGTTCTGCGCGATCGCCCGGTCCCTGGAGGTCCTCGGCGAACGCTGGACGCTGCTGATCGTCCGGGAGCTGCTGATGGGCGAGCGCCGCTTCAACGACATCCGGCGCGGCATCCCGCGCATCTCCAGGACCATGCTCTCCGCCCGCCTGAAGAGCCTGGAAAAGGCCGGCGTCATCGCCCGTACCGGCACCGCCGGCACCGAGTACGCACTCACCGAGGCCGGCGAACACCTCGCTCCGGTGCTGCGGGAACTGGGCGGCTGGGCCACCGCGTGGGACCGGCGCGGCCTGCGCCCGGAGCATCTGGATCCCGACGTACTGGCCTGGGACATCCGGCGCCGCGTCGTGCCGGAGAACCTGCCCGCCGACCCCACCCTGGTCGAGCTCCGCTTCCGTCGCCGGGCCGCCACCGCTCACCCCAGCCCGTACTACCTGCTCGCCCGGCGGCCGGAAGTGCAGCTGTGCACCGAGGAGGGCGGATTCGAGGTGGCCCTCCAGGTCGATGCCGACCTCGGCGCACTCACCCGCTACTGGCTCGGCGAGCACACCTGGAACCACCTGCTGCGGGCCGGTTCGGTCCACCTGACCGGGCCCAGCCGGCTGCGCCGCGCCTTCCCCACCTGGTTCTCCGGTTACCTCCTGAGCACCGCCGACGCCGATCACTGACAGCCGCGCGCCGCTGCGATGATTTCGGCCGCCGGCAGCGGTCAATGGAGGCATGAACTCAGTCACCAGCCAGCTGTCGATGTCGCTCGACGGATTCGTCGCCGGCCCCCACCAGAGCGCCGAAGACCCCCTCGGGAAGGGCGGGGAGCGGCTGCACGAGTGGGCGTTCGGTACCGACACCTGGCGCGCGCAGCAGGGCCTCGACGGCGGCGTGCACTCCGTCGACGCCGAGGTCTTCGAGGAGGTCACCCAGGGCGTCGGCGCGTACATCATGGGCCGCAACATGTTCGGCGGCGGACACGGGCCCTGGGACGAGACCTGGAAGGGCTGGTGGGGTGAGGACCCGCCGTACCACGCGCCGGTCTTCGTGCTCACCCACCAGGCGCGCGATCCGCTGCCGATGCGAGGTGGCACGACGTTCCACTTCGTCACGGACGGGATCAACTCCGCGCTGGAACAGGCCCGTACGGCGGCCGGCGACACTGACGTGGCGATCGCGGGCGGCGCGCAGGCCGTGCAGCAGTACCTCACCGCCGGACTCCTCGACGAGCTCTACCTCCACATCGTCCCGGTCCTCCTCGGCGCGGGCGAGCGGCTGTTGCAGAACGTGGGCGACCCCACCCTGGAGCCGGTCAAGGTGACCGCCTCCCCGGCGGCCACCCACGTCAAGTACCGCGTCACGTACCGATGAAGCCGCGCGAGCGCACCGGAGCACCGGAGGACTTCACGCACTTCGAGCGGGCACCCGGCCGCTGAGCAGGCTTCCGGCGCCGGGCACCACCGCCGGCAGGCCGAGCACGGAGAGAATGCGGTGGGTCGTGGCGGTCGCGGCGGACAGTACGGGCAGACCCGACGCGTCCTCGACATGCTGCACGGCTGACAGCGACGGCATCTGCACGCAGGCGGACAGCACGATCGCGTCGGCGTCAGTGAGGTCGAGGCGGCGCCAGTGATCACGAAGGTCGTCGGGGTCGAGCCGGGCCACCGCGAGGTTGTCGGGGACCTCGAGGCTCAAGGAGTCGACGACCTCGATCCCGGCGTCCCGGATGTAGCCCACGACCGTCTCGGTGAGCGGCTTCATGTACGGGGTGATGACGGCGACCCGCCTGGCCCCCAGCGCCTCGATCCCGCTGAGCAGCGCGCCGGCGCTGGTCACCACCGGGGCTTCGGCGCCCTGGCCGCGGAGCGCGGAGGTGATCTCGTCCTCGGCCGTGCAGTGGTACCCCGGCCCCTGGGCCATGATCGCCACCAGGCACGCGGAGGCGACGACATCGGGACGGGCGTCGGCGAGTTCGAGCGACGCCCGCTCCGTCTGGGCGTTCATGCCCTTCAGCTGCTCGGGGGTCACCTTCTGCATCCGCATCCTGCTGCTGTGGAAGATGAAGCGGTCTTCGGGGATCACCTCCTCACGCGCGCGCAGCATGCGTGGCAGCTCGGTTTCCATCGTCAGATTGGAGCTGGGGACGATCATGCCTATGTGGCGGTCTGTCATGGGGCCTCCAGTGATTCCGGCAGGCGGAGTACGACTGCCGTCTCCGCCGCGGCGTGAAATTAATCCGAACACGTACTATCTGGTCGCACAAGAACCCGGAAGAAAAAGCTCCACGGGCTCCGGAGCCCTCGGCCCCGACTCGGGCCGCCGAGACGTCAGGACTCCTCGCTCAGTCCCTCCCAGTGATCGGCGAGAGCCGTCAGTTCGCGCATCAGCTCACCGCGTTCCTGAGCTCCGTAGGGCGCCAGAAGCCGCTCGTCCAGAGCGCGGGCGCGATGGTCGGCCTCCCGCAGCGTCCGCGTCCCCTGCTCGGTGAGATAGAGGAGCTTGCGGCGACCGTCATCGGCCGCCGTACGCCGCACTATCAGCCCGCGCTGCTCGAGGCGGCGGGCGATGTCCGCCATCGTGGACGTGTCCAGCGCCACCGCCGAGGCCATCGCGCTCTGGTCACGTCCGGGCGCGGCGTCCACCGCGGTGAGCACCGCGAACTGCGGACCGGTCAGCGTCGGGTCGACGGCGCGCACCCACGCCGCCAGATACGCCTGGTACAGACGCCGGACCTGGTATCCGGGGGCGGCGAGCAGCGCTGCGGGGGGTGTGGCCGTACCCGCCGCCGGTGAGGTCTTGTCAGCCATGGGCCCACTTAAGCACGGCCGTGGAAGCGAGCGTTGAGCGCATCCTGCCCGCCCTCAGTCAGCCGAGCTGGGCGCTCAGGGCGGCGCGCAGCGCACCGAGAGCGGGGTCCGGGTTGTCCCAGAAAACCATGTGGCCGGCGTCCGGGATGCCGGTCAGCCGTGCCCCGGGGTGCGTACGGGCCGCCTCCTCCCGGCCGGCCGCGGTGACCACCGGGCTGTCCTCGCCGTAGAGCATCGTCGTGGGCTGCGGAACCGACGGCCACCAGGTGAAGAAGTCCTCCGTCTCGAAGCTGCGGTGAGTCGCCGCCAGCGCCTCCTCGCCGCAGCTGGCGAGCCAGCGGGCCCGCAGCTCCTGCTCGCGGCGTGGCCAGCGCGGCCAGGAACGGGCCACCTCGTCGGCGTCCGTGCCGCGCCGGGCCTGCTCCAACTGCCCGAGGAAGGCGTCCAGCGTGGTCGGGTAGGGGTCTCTGCCCGGACCGCTCATCGGAGGGTCGACCAGTACGGTGCCGCGCAGCGCCACCTTGGTCCGTACCGCGGTGACCGCCGCGATCCGGGCCCCCATCGAGTGGCCGAGGAGCAGCGGGCGCTCCAGGCCCAGCCCGGACACGCATGCCTCGGTGTCCTCCGCGTACGCCTCCAGGCCGTAGGAGCCGCCGTCGTCGGACAAGCCCCTCCCCCGGATGTCGAGGACTATCGGGCGGACCAGATCGGTGAGCCGGCGTGCGACGAAGTCCATGGTGACGGCCGGGCTGGTGATCCCGGGCAGCACGAGCAGCGGTACCCGGTCGTCACCGGAGTCGTGGCCGTAGTCGAGGGCGTGCAGCCGCAGGGCGCCGGAGCGGACCCAGCGGCTGCCGGCGGGGACGTCGGCGAGATCGGCGAGCGCCTGCTGGGTGATGGACCGTTGTGGCATACGGACTTCCTCACGGTGGTGACGGC
>NZ_JBOHCV010000070.1:0-14921 GCF_050698815.1 Streptomyces sp. | reverse complement strand
CGTCGGCTAGGTTCCTGGTCGGATAGACGGCAGGACAGAGGGAGAGGCCATGGCGCAGCAGTTGGGGCCGCTGGAGCTGATCGGGGACCGGTGGGTGATCGGGGACCCGACGCGGAAGGCGGGCCTGTCCATCGTGCTGGCGCCCGAGGGCCTGGAGCACCGCCGGCGCGGGGAGGCGGCACCCGTGGTCGCCATCGAGTGGTCCCAGTTGGTGGAGCTGAAGGTGCGAGCCGCTTACCGGAGGTGGCAGACCGTCCCCGGCGTGGGCTTCGGCGCCCCGCCCGGTGCCGATATGGGCCGCGACGGCTGTTCCCTGCACGGCATCCTGCGCCGTCCGTACGAGCCATGGTCGGCGCGGTACACGCATCACGAGCGCCGTTACACGGGCGGCCACGTCATTGTGCTGAAGGCGCTGTTCGACCAGCTCACCGAGGCGAAGGCGCTGGACCGGCTCGGTGATCCCGAGTGGCTGGGTGCGGCGGTTGCCAAGCTGTCGTCGTACACCTCGTGGTACGCGCCCAAGGGCAACCGTCTGGTGAAGGAGACCGTCCAGAGTCTCGGCGCCTGAGCGGTCACACCCAAGGCACACGATCAGCCCGCGGAGGGCCAACCGACAGCGGCTTGGAGCCTCGATCAGCTCAACGAGCTGCCCAGCGTGGGGAAACGACGACCAGAGCAGTCACACGGCGGCACATGTCCGTTCGCCGTAGCTATACGAGAACAGGGCCGTCACGGGGTGGGGCGAAGAGCGGCCCTGGTCGTTTTCAAGAATCCCCATCATGCCGGACTCCGTGTGGGCAGGTGCAGGTCGCCCGGCGGCGCGGGCGGGGAACGCGGTGAGGATCCTTGTATTTCGGCCGCCGCGTTCAGCCCACTGCCGGCCGGGGTGGGGCTGGAGGTTGAGCGGGCCGAACTCGTCCATGCAGAAGATGACTTCGGGCTCGCCCTCCTCGGGTATGACCTCGCCGTCGGCGATCGCGTAGAGGTGCTCGACCCTTGCCTTCTTGGCCGCGTAGGCGGGGTCGCGGGAGGTCTTCCAGGTCCTCACGCGCTGAAAGGAGACGCCCTCCTCGCGGAGCAGGACCCGAAGGCCCTCGTGGCTGATGTCGTCGACCACCCCCTCGGCGGCGATCAGGAAGTCGGCCAGCTTGGCCAGGCTCCAGGTCGAGAACGGCAGGCCGTGCTCGGCCGGCTTGGACTTGGCGGTCTTCTTGATCTCGCGGCGCTCGGGCAGCGTGAACTCGGCTGCCCGCCCTTGTACTTGGGGTAGAGCGATTCGAAGCCGTCGGCGTTGAAGTTGTGGATCACGTCCCGGACCCGTTCCGCGCTGGTGAACGTCACCTCGGCGATCTTCGCCACTGGCAAGCCCTGCGCGGACAGCAGCACCATCTGGGCCCGCCGCCAGGTCACTACAGAGCCGGTGCCCCTGCGGATGATCCGCAGCAACTTCCTGCCCTGTCGTCATCGATCTCCCGCACCCGCACACGTTCAGCCACGTGATCATTTCTGGCCGTCCGGTGCGGCCCAGCGCAGCAACCAGCCGACACGTCACGACAGGGCCAACGTTGCCTGATGCGGCACTAGGTGTATGTGAAGCAGAGCGGGCGACGCGGACTCAGGCGAGGTCGGTGGTGTCGAGTGCGAAGTTGAACGGTTCGGGAAGCTGAAGTTCCGCGCCGAACGCGGCCCGTGACTCGTGCTGGTAACGCCCGTTGGCCGGAGACCAGTGGACAACGGTCTCCGACTTGTGGCGGTCGATCAGCAGGTAGACGGCGATCTCCGCCTGGGCGTACGCGTCACGCTTGTCGAGTCTGTCGACGCGCGCGTCCCCCTCGCAGCCCGATGTCGTCTCGACGACCAGGGGGACCCCGGACGGATCGGACCAGGACGGCTGCCCCTTGAAGTACCCCACCGGGGCGACGGCGCCATCGGCACGCGCTCGACCCGCGCGATAGGACGGGACAGCAAGGCCTCGTTCCTCGTACAGCCACAGGTCGGGGCGGTGCGAGATGATCTGGGTCGCGACAGTGCGTGCAACCTCGGAGTGGTCACCGTCCCGTGCCGGCGTCACATGGACCCTTCCGCCGATGAATTCGACGTGCAGGTTGTCAGGAGCTGCCTGCTCCAGCGCTTCGAACTCGGCGAGAGTGATCTCGGCATCGGTCACGCTCATGTCGCGCCTCCTCACTGCAGCGGGCGGCCCACAGCCAAGCATCCTTGACACCTCGCAGCGAACCGCTCCTGGGCAGAAGTAGGCGCTCCGGACTGCTATCCGCCCCGTTACGCGGCGGCCCGAAGCGCGCCCTGGTCGGCGGCAACTGCCCGCAGTGCGTCAGCCAGGGTGGGCGGGCCAAGGACCATCAGAGCCCGGAGTGCGCTGATCGCACGACCGGAGTCCCACACGCCTGCCGTCGGAGTGCGGAACGGCGTGACGGTGATGCCGCGGGAGGTGAAGAGGTCGTTCTCCAGATATGACATGCCGCCGGTCCCGCACAGATACGACCTTGCCGCGGTGATGGCGGCCAGGTCGGCGAGCCGCTGCGAGCGCCCCGGCCGGCTCGCGAGTTGGCTGCTGCGGAGAATCCGGCCTTTCCAGCCGAGCAGGTTCAGCAGGATGCCGGTGGACACCTCGGCTACCTCAGCAGTCTTGTCCGTGGTGGCGAACAATTCGAGTACCGGGTCCATGGCATGAGCGAGGGTGGACCAGTGCGGACTGGACCCGAAGTACTGCCGGATCATCTGCATGGTCCGCCGCCGGGACCGCATCGGATCCACGATCAGAGCTTCCCTGATGGTCGTCCGGCGGCCAGCGGGAAGGTGGGTGGGGATGGACAACCACTGCCAGGATCTGGGGTCGTCCAAGGCGGCCAGGCGGGCCCGGTGCTGGTAGTCGCGGCGGGTGAACTGGACGTCGTCCAGGACGATCCAGTAGTCCGCCGCGAACAGCTTGGCCAGCGTCGTCAGCCGCGGGAAGAGTTGGGCTGGTGGATCGCGCACAAACCGCCCGGCGACGGCAGCTCAGGGCTTGAGGAGGCGGCTGGTGAAGCCGTCGCGGATGAGGGATTCGTACGCGGCATGCACGTCCTCCGGGACGTTCTGCTCGATGGCGAATCCGAGCCTCGGGTACTCGATCACCCGCTGGAGGTCGCCGACGAGCATGTCCAGGACGAGTTTCTCGTCACCGATGCTCTTGAGGTAGTCGTCCAACTCCAGCGGTTCCGAGGCACACAGCACCTCGACCTCGGGCCACAGCTTGCGGGCGGTGGCGAAGGACCGCCTCTCCATATAGGGCTTGGAGACCAGCAGTACGGTCTTCGGGACGATCCCGGCGGCGGCCAGGAGTTCACGGGACAAGGTGATGTTCTGACCGGTGTTCGCAGCGTCGGGCTCCAGCAGGATCGCGGCGGCGGGGACGCCGAGTTCGATGGCGTGCTCGCGGAAGTGCACGGCCTCTCCGCGCGGAAACACTGCGGCGGTGGTGGGGCTGTTGCCGCCGGTGAAGACCAGGTGCGGGAAAAGCCCGGCGCGATACAGCTCGGCGGAGTACGCCGCCACCCCCAGGTCGTGGCTGCCCAGACCGATCGCCACATCGGCGGGCTGGATCTCGTGGTGCATCTGGTGGTAGTCCCAGATCAGCTTGGTCTGCTGCCGCTGTTCCTCGGTGATGGCCTGCTGCTCGTCGCTCACGCCTGTCTCCCTGGTCACTGTCGCCGGAGCCCGGTCGGCCCCTCGCTCATGGCCTTGATGCCCTCGATACTGCGCAGTTGGTGCACGAGTCCGTACTGCGCGGCCACCTGGGCGGCCTGATCGAGAACGACCAGTCCATCATCGCGGGTAGCCCGGTCGGAGAGCAGGATGTGACCGTGTGCGGTGTCCAACCGCACGCGTTGCATCGGTGAGTCCGTCGCCTGGCTGCTGCGGGCGATGTCGATGAAGTGCAGGGCACCGGTGAGGTCACCGGCGCCGCGGTGGGCGAGGGCGAGCTTCTGGTGGGCCACCGACCAGTCGTCAGGCTCGGCCAAGTCCTCGAACTCGAGGGTCGCTGCGGTCATGACTCGGGCCGCATAGTCGTGGTTGCCGTCCTTACTCAGCGCGGTCCCCACCCACAGCCGGGCACGGGCCCGGTCGCGGCGCGATAGCCGGTCATCGACGGCCAGGGTTTCGTAGTGGCGGGCGGCGATTTCCAGCTTCCCGGACATCTCCGCGACCACCGCGAGGGAGAGGTCGAGCTGGGCGACACGGCGGGGGATGTCGAGCTGGGTGAAGACCGAGCGGGCCCCGGCATAGGAGTGCTGGGCCGACAGCGGCCCCAGGACGGCCCCCTGGTCGCGCTGGAGGTCGCCGAGCAAGGCGGTGGAGCGGGCGAACAAGTACAGGCCCTTGTCATCCAGTTCCAGCGGTCGCCACCGGTTGATCCATCGGGTCAGCAGGCTGGCGGCGAAGTTGAAGTTCTGTCGGGAGAGCGCGACAACAGTCCGCTCCAGGTCGTCCGTCCAGGACTCGTAGTCCCACATCCGGGGGCCGCCAGCGGTGACCCTGCCCCGGCCTCCGGCCGGTGACGCCCTCAGCCCGGGGCCGAGGGACTTGCCGCTCTCGGACAGCAGCGTCTCGAACCGCAGATGGGCCGCGGCGTCCGCGCGGGCCAGGGCGGTGTCGAGGATGGCCTGGGTGTCCGGGCGGGGTTCGGTGGCGGCGGCGAGCTTGTCCCACTTGGAGACGGTGCGGACGGCGACTCCCAGGTGATCGGCGAACGCCCTGACGCTCATCCGCAGCGCGAGCCGTAGAGCGTGGGCCTCCAGGCCGCTCCAGTGGTGCACGGTCGCCACGCGTTGCTCCCTTCCGAGAAGTCATCGAAGCACGGAGCAGGCAGGCGGGGGACGCAAGTGCAACGGAAGTACAACATCCGGTCATTTCCGAACCGTTGATCCTGCTTCACGCTCGATTCCAGGGCCGAAGTCGCAGGCCGAGGCCCTGCCCACCTTTTCCGAATCTTCTTGGACGGTCACGAGCATGGAACCCCTCACGGAGCACCGCTGCGTCAGCGGCCCGGTCGTTTACGGCTTTCTGCGGTTGGTGAAGGTCCCTGCCGCCCGAGGGATCGCCCTGTCCGCCTCGCTGGCCGAGTACTGCCGACAGCATGAGCTGCTGCTGTCCGGCGTCTTCACGGACCGAGCGACCACCGGCGGACCCGCCTCGGCGGCCTTCACGGGGCTGCTGGACGTGCTCGCGCTTCCCAACGCCTACGGAGTCGTGCTGCCCGCCGCCTCCCACCTGGGACCGAGGGCGATAGCGGCCGAGCGGGAAAGGCAGCTCGATACGGCCGGGGCCCGGCTGTTGCTGGTCCGCGGGACCCGCAAGCCCAGCCCCTCGGGCCACCGATATCCCAGCCCGCCCGGCTGCCCGTCGAGGCGTCGAAGCCGGGGGCCCGCTCCAATCTTGGACGAGACATGAGGCTCACCGTGCCCGGCCCAACGCAGCAGTTCTTCTCCGCGACGCCCGCATCGGTCGGACAGGCCCGCGACTTCGCTCTGACGACCCTGTCCTCCTGGGGGCTGTCGGCCCGCGCCGAGGACATCCGGCTCTGCGTCTCGGAGCTGGCCTCCAACGCGCTCGCCCACGGAACCGCCCCCGGCCACGGCTTCCTGGTCAAGATCGAGGCCGATGACGATTTCGTACATCTGGAAGTGCACGACAGCCGGGACCGCCGTCCCGAAGTCCGGCATCCGCAGGAGACCGACACCTCCGGGCGGGGACTGCTGATCGTTGAGGAACTCTCCGACGGCTGGGGCGTCGAGGACCGCCGGCCGTTCGGCAAGGTCATCTGGTCACGCTTCAAAGCCGGGGGCACACCATGCTGACCCGCCACGCGGTTCCGGCCCCCATCGTGTCCGGCCCCAGCCCCGGCCTGTTCGTCTCGCTGGGGGCCTGGACCTGGCCGGACACCGATCCTGCCGGCCGGAGCATCGTGCAATTCCTGCTCGCGCATCCACCCGGCCTCACCCGCACCTGACCTGGACCACCAGTCTTCCCACGCACAGCCCGCACTGACGGATGAGAGCGAACCGCCATGGAATCCTTCGAACGCGCACGACTCGACGCCTACTTCACCAAGATCGCCGCCCAGTTCAACCCCACTGAACAGACCGCGTCCTTCCTGGTCACCCACCTGCTGCCCGAACGCCCCGGATTCGTCCGCGCAGTCGCCTCCCTCTCGAAGCTACGAGCGGTGCTGCCCAAGCCGAAGTCCATCAGCCCCGCCGCCCAACGCGAAGTCGAACAGACCGTCCCGGTCGACACCTTGTCCCGCGAGCTGTTCGCCGACACCGACACCGCCCTGGACTACTTCGAGTCCAGGGCCGCCGGTGAGCCGGTCGCACTGCTGGACGTCGGCGGCTACTTCGCCCCGACCCTCACCGACCTCCACGAACGCTTCTCCGGCCAGGTCGCCGGGGTGATCGAAGACACCGAGAACGGCCACCGCCGCTACGAGCACCTCGACAAACTGCCCTGCCCGGTCATCTCGGTGGCCCGCTCACCGCTGAAGGACCCCGAAGACTTCCTCGTCGGCCAGTCCGTCGTCTTCTCCACCGAAGCCGTCATGCGCGGACGCGGCGACATCCTGCACGGACGCCCCGCCCTGGTGATCGGCTTCGGCAAGCTCGGCTCCAGCATCGCCCGCCTCCTGCACGCCAAAGGCGTCCAGGTCACCGTCTTCGACATCGACCCCGTCCGCCGAACTCAGGCCCTCTCCCAGGGATTCGCCGTCGCCCGCGACCGCGAGAGCGCGCTGACCGGCGCCGGGCTCGTGCTCTGCGCGACCGGCGCGGTCTCCCTGCACGGCGAGGACTTCCCGCACCTGCGCAACGGCGCCTACGTCGCCACCGTCACCAGCAGCGAGGACGAACTGGAACTGAACCGGCTGCCGGACGTCTACACCCGCACGATGGTCGGCGACCACGTCACCCGCTACCAGACCACCGGTCATTACTTCTATCTGGCGAACGGCGGGAACGCCGTCAACTTCCTGCACGGCGCAAGCGTTGGACCATTCATCTTCCTGGTCCAGGCGGAAATCCTCGCCGCGCTCAGGATGCTCACCCGCGGTGACCTCGACCCCGGCATGCACGAGGTCAGCGCGGCCGACCGAGCCGCTGTCGCGGCGACCTGGCTCTCCTACTTCAACAGGTGATTGACTTGCCCATCACGGCAGACCACATCCGCGCGACCCTGACCGCCTACCTCAACGAACACCCCGAGGAGAAGCCCGACCTCACACTGGTCCTGGACCTCCTGGACTCCGGCGCGGACCTCACCATCCGCAGCGAATTCCGCGGCCATGCCACTGCCGGCGCGATCCTCGCCGGACCGGACGGACGCATCCTGCACATCCACCACCTCTCCTTGGACAAGTGGCTCCTGCCCGGCGGCCACCTGGAAAGCGTGGACAACACGCTCGTGGAAGCTGCCCTGCGCGAACTCACCGAGGAGACGGGCATCCCCGCCGACGCCGTCACCACAGTGGACCACCGGCCCGTCCACATCGACGTCCATCCCATCCCCGCAAACGACGCCAAGGACGAACCAGCTCACCAGCACATCGACTTCCGGTTCCTCTTCCGCACCACCACCGGCATCGGCCAGCTCCAAACCGAGGAGGTGACCGGTGCCGCATGGCACGAGGCTGACGCCATCAGCGACCAAGCCCTCGGGCAGCGCATCGCCCAAGCCCTCCACTGACACCGAAATCCGGCCGCCCTTGCGCTACCCCCCTTCCTTCCCCGCGCAGGTGGCGAGAGGAGCGCCTTCTGAGCTGCGGTTCGCCGTGATCACTGAACGGTTCGCGGGCTTCCCGTCTCAGTGATCACGGTGTTTTTGGCGATCCGCCAGCGTGCCCGGTCGGCCCGGACCGTGTAGATGAACTTGTTGATGGGGTCGGCTGTCGGTTGCCGCCAGGGGATGCGCCGCGTGGCGAACTCGCGCGGATCTGTGCGGAGGGTTCTCAGTCGTTCAGGAGGGGGCCAGCACGGCTACGTCGTACCGCTCCGTCACGGGAACCGGGCATGTCGTCGGCTCGTCTTGGGCGTCGGCCTTCAGACGTCGCAGTCCGTCCCGGAACTCCGCAGCGGTGAGCTGGGTGAACTTCGACTGGGGCTGAGACGTCATGCGGGCGTGGTAGTCCCGCAGACTGGCGGTGACGGGGCGAGCGAATGACGTGACGGTCCGAACGGTGAAGCCGGCTGCAGCGAAGTCCTCGATCATCTCGGACTGGGATGGAAACCGCTGTTCATCCAGCTCGCGGAGGCGCGGCCAATAGTCGTAGACAAGTGCATCCAGTTGCTCCCGGAAGGTCGTCCGGATGACGGCCGCGCCGCTGGGCTGGAGGATGCGGGCCAGCTCGCGTGCGACCGGGACACGGTCGGGCAGATGGTGGATCACGCGGGACAGCAGGGCCAGGTCGAACAGATTGGAACGCGTGGGCACGGCTTCCGCAGTGCCTGCCAGGTATTGGACCGCAGGGTGGGAGTTGAAGCGCTGAGCCTGAGTGAGCATGGGCACGGAGGCGTCAACCCCGACCACCCTCGATGGGTTCAGCCAGCGGGCCATCGCCGAGCAGAACATGCCGGTTCCCGCCCCGATTTCCACCACGGCAGGTGACGAACGGCCCGCGAAGGAACCGATCAAGTGTGTCCAGTCGCGCAGTGATTCATCGGGCATCTCATTGCCGCCCTGATAGACGCCCGCCAGCCGCTCATCGTCATAGACCCTGCTCATGCCAGGGCAACCTCATGGCTCTGACGTTTCAGGGCAAGACCACCTGCTCGCACCCGTTCGTGATGGCCGGTCAGCCTGCGGCGGCGAAGCGTACGAACTGCGCCCACTGGGTGTGGCCGACGGTCAGTCGTGGCCCCTGGTGGTCCTTCGAGTCCCGGACGTGGACAGAGGCGGGAGAGTGGGCGACCTCCACGCACTCGCCGCCGTTGCCACCGCTGTAGCTGCTCTTGGTCCACAGAAGGGCCGACGCATCGCTAGCAACCGACTCGATGTTCATCGTTCTCCCATCATCTTCTCGATGAGAACCAGCGACTCACCGGGCGTGAGTGCTTGGCCCCGGATACTGCCGAAGCGTGCGGCCAGAATACGTACTTCCTCGGCATGTGTGACCAACCGGTTTTCGTCTTGGACCTCCATGTATCCGACCTGCTGTCGCCCCTTGGGGGTGAGCAGGATGAACGGGCCCTCCATGCCTGCGTGGCCCTCGCACTCCAGAGGCAGCACCTGGATCGTGATGCTGCGCATTCGTCCGAGCCGCAGCAGTTCCGCCAACTGGCGCTGCTGGATGTCCCATCCGCCGATGGGACGTCGCAGGACCGCCTCCTCGAACACCACGCTCACCATCGGCGGAGGCCACCGCGTCAGGATCTCCTGGCGGTCCATCCTCGCGGCCACTCGCGTATTGATGGACGCCTCACCCAAGAGCGGTTGGCGCGACATGAAGATGGTGCGCGCGTAGGCCTCGGTCTGGAGGAGGCCGGGGACGGTCAGCGTGCTGAAGAAGCTGATCTCCACTGCTTCGCGCTCCAGGCGCGCGTAGTCGCGGAACCAGGCCGGGTGGCGGACGCGGGCACGCGCCTTCGCGCGGACGACGTCCTCCTTGGTCGCCTTCAGTACACCGTCCGCGCCCAGTTCGTCGTCGGCCGCGTCGAGGAACTCCGGTTGAGGGGGTCTGCGTCCCCGCTCCACCGACGAGACCAGATCTTCGCCGTACACCAGCCGCTTCCCCAACTCCCGCTGGGTCAGTCCGGCGCGCTCTCTCAGCACCCGCACCTGCCTGCCCACCGCGCGGAAGAGGTCCGAGGGGCCGTCGTCGTCATCGGGCGGCTCCGGACGGCCGTCGTCCCCGCCGTCACCCATGGATTCCGGTTCAGACATCCAGCCACCACCTTGCCGACGGACGGTACAGGTCGCCGTGTGTACCGGTACGGGTACGTTCGGTACCAGCGACATCGCTGGTCAGCGTAGTGGGAACCCGGACACGCTGGGTGACGTGAACCGAGAAATCACCCCAACTCACCCCGCGTACCCGCCTACCGCGCAGCGCGCTTCGGTGCTGCTGTCCGCGACCCGGCGCGGGGCCCGGCTGGCGCGCCGGCTGACCGTGCAGCAACTCATCGAGTGGGGACGGCCCTTCGAGGCCGCTGAGCAGATCGTCGCCGAACTCGCGTCCAACGCAGTGCTGCACGGGAGCCTCCCCGGCCGGAGTTTCCGGCTGTCGCTCACTCTGGACGGGGACGGAGCGCTCCGTATCGCGGTGGCCGATCCGCGACCGGAGTGGTGGCCGCGTACGCCGAACCGGCACGAGGAGGACGCCGAGTCGGGGCGGGGGCTGCTGATCGTGGAGGCGCTCGCCGACCGGTGGGGTGTGGATCTCTCCGTCGCGCCGCAGAAGGGCGTCTGGGCCGAGGTGGCTCTCTGACGCGCGGCCCGCGCCTTCGCCAATTCCCGATGGGGAGCCAGGCGTTCAAAAGTGTGACTATTTGTCATTATGTCGTCACGTGGTGTGTAGTGGCACCAAACGGGTTGCCGGTGACCGACACACGGCGGCCCCCGGCGGTGTTAGCGCACCGGTCCGAGGGCCTTCACCCGCGAGGACTTCAAAGGAGTCCCTGGGATGCTTCGGCATGTTATCGCGCCTGCGCGCTTCTTCTCGCAGGTGCCCAACGAGATCATCCGCCACCCCCGGCTGTCCTCGGACGCCGTGCGGTTGCTGACCTGGCAACTGTCCCTGCCCGAGGGCGCGCACGAGCCCCTGTCCCGAACAGCCGAACGCGCGGGCATCAAGAAGACCGCCTTCCAGAACGCCAAACGCCAACTGAGCGACGAAGGCTTCCTCCACGAATGGCGGGCCCAGAACACACACGGCCACTGGACCACCACGCAGCTGGTCTCGAACGTACCGCTGACCGTGGCCCAGGCCATGGCCCTACGCGAGGGCCGTGATCGGTCGACCCGGCAACCACGGCAAGCGCGGCCCGCCGAGCCACCGACTGCCGCCCGGCCGACCGCCGGTCAACCGACGGGTCGGTCCGCCGACCCTCAACCCCAAGAAGAAACACAGGAGAAGAACTCCCACCCACCAACCGCCCCCGGCGAAGCCGAGCGCCTGCTGCTGAGCCTCCGGGAGGACGACCCACGTTTGGCCATGTCCGCCCGCACGGCACGCCGTTGGGCGCCACTGGCCGAACCGTGGCTGACCCTCGGCCTCCCCCGTGAGCAGGTCGTACGGACACTCACCCAGGGCCTCACCGACGCCCGATCACCACTGGGCGCTCTCCACTGGCGCCTCCAGCACGCCCTCCCGACGCCCTCGCCGCTCACCACGCCCACGGCGCCACCGCCTCGCGTGGCCCGGATGCGCGAGTGCGAGGGCAGCCACCTCCAGCCACGTCTCTTCCTGCCCTCGGCGGACGAGACCCGCTGCCCCGACTGCAGCGGGACGACGCACTCCCCCACCATCAACTCGTCCCCGCCACCCGCCTCCTACCTCGCAGCCCGCGCGGCGGTTACCAGCCGTTTTCGTGCAGCACCTCGGAAAGGGGCGCCCGCGGGGCGGGCTTGAAGGTGTCGCCGGTGTAGTGGGCGGTGGGGATGAGGGCCGCCTGGTGCACGTTCGCCGGGAGGTCGAGGACGCGGGCGACCTCGGCCTCGTAGGTCAGGTGCAGTGTGGTCCAGGCGGTGCCGAGGCCGCGGGAGCGGGCGGCGAGCATGTAGCTCCACGCCGCCGGGAGGATCGAACCCCACACGCTCGCCTGGTTTCCCTCGGGCAGGGGCCCGGAGGGGAGTTGGATGCAGGGGATGACCAGCACCGGGACGTCGCCCATCCGGTCGGCGAGGTAGGCCACGCTGTCATTGACCCGGGCCTGCACCTGCGAGCGTGCCGGGTCGTCCGCGTACAGCCGGCCCGCCGCGTTGGGTGAGTCGAGGTAGGCGCGGCAGGACTTCTGGTAGAGCGCGCCGACCTCCCGCCGGATGTCGGGGTCGGTGAGTACGAGCCAGTGCCACCTCTGCGCGTTGGAGCCGCTGGGCGCCTGGAGGGCCGTCTCCAGGCACTCGCGAACCACCTCAGGGTCCACCGGGCGCGTCAGGTCCAGCCGCTTGCGGACGCTCCGGGTGGTGGTCAGCAGCTCGTCGGCGGTCAGGTCGGGCACGGTGGCTCCAGGGGTGCGGCGGGTGACGGGCAACGCACGTTAACCACAGCGTGGTGCGGCAGTCCAGCGTGCCCGCCACCGCACGGACGCGCGCTCGGCCCGCGCGCCTTCACCGTCAGCCGGGCTTCGCCACACCACCCACCAGGCGCGCCCGTTGCAGCGTCGCCACAGCACGGCCCGCCCGGTGTGCCCGGTACAGGGCGAAGAGTGACGCGGTACCCGCGAACACGGCGAGAGGGGGTTCGAGGAACAGCAGTCCGCCGCCGACCAGGAGGCACGCGAGGCCGAGGATGTGCCACTGCCGCACCGAGGCGCGGTGACCGTCCAGTGAACGGTCCACCTCCGAGGGGTCCACCCGGACCGCCCCGTCCCCGCCCGCCGAAGCGGCCGGGCTCGCTGACGGCGCACCGTGCGCTCCGTGCGCCTCGTGCACCGCCAGCCAGGCGTTCACGGCGGCCGCGACGAGGAAGACCGCCGCCCAGACCGGCGCACCCTGTATCGCCCGGACGCCGGCGAGTCCCAGGAAACCGGCGCCGATCACCGCGTAGCGCCACTTCACCGGCCTGGCCATCATGAGATGACCTCCGTGTAGGAGAGCATCGCGATGACTCCGCAGACGGTGAGGAAGGCCGAGCCGAGGGCGACCAGCGTGCGCAGCAGCGTGCTCATCCGGTACTCCGGCGGCAGGTTGACCTTGTCGACGTAGAGGAGTCCGGCGCCGTAGATGCCGCAGGCGAAGACGCCGCCGAGGATGGACGCGGGCGTGATCAGCGCGACGAAGTCCGCCCCGGAGGCGATCATCAGCAGGGCGCCGATGCCGGTCCAGGCGTAGACGAAGGGCCGGATGCCGCGCTGCCCGCGGGCGCGGACCTTCTCGGAGATGGCCGAGAGGCTCTCGTAGGTGGTCCACGAATAGGCCTCCCACACCGCGTAGATGGTGCCGAAGAGCACCATGACGATGGCGACGATGTAGAAGTACTCGAAGACGGGTGCCACCGAGGCGAGGAACTCCGACTGGTGGGTCAGCACGTCGTTGCCCTCGGGCACCTGCTCCTTCTCACCGAGGATCGCCGCACCGTTGATCATGAACGCGATGGCGATGACGGCGACCGCGAAGAACGCCGCCACCATGTCGAAGAGCGGTGCGCGGCTCCAGGCGCGGGCGTTGGCCACGTTCTCGGGATCGGTGGAGAGCGGGAAGCGGTCGCGGGCGCCCATCGAGGACAGCTGGTCGCCGATCGCGGCGACCTCGCGGTGCCCGAGCATGCCCCACTTCTTCTCGCGCAGCATGCCGGTGTAGCCGATGTAGTCGTACATGCCGCCACCGAGGCCGCCCATGAAGACCACGAGCTCCACCCAGACCGACGTGGTGACGATGTCGGGATACTTCTCGGCCACGAACGGCTCGTAGTCGAAGCCGCCGGGGACCAGGCCGCCCAGCACGCCGAGCCAGTCGGGCTGCGCGACGAAGACCGCGACCAGGACGAGGACCACCATCAGTCCGGCGATCGCGACCTGCACCTTTTCCAGCACGGTGTAGCCGCCCACCCAGGACAGTACGGCCGCGAAGAGGAGGAGACCGACCGCGTAGGCGGTGGCGTCGCCCGCCCCCAGGGACTCGAGGTAGTCGCCGAGCGCGACCGCCACCCCGCTGGCCCAGCCCGGGAACGAGGCGAGGCAGATCAGCGCGAGCAGCAGCGGGAACCAGCCACGGGGCCCGGGCAGCACCTTGGCGAAGCGCATCATGGGGTGCTCGCCGGTGAGCGTGATGTGCCGGTTGGACGCGTAGACCAAAGCGCCCTTGGCTACCGAACCCACGAGCACCGCCCACAGGACGGTGTAGCCGAAGACGGCCCCCTCGCGGGAGGCGAGGATGGATTCGCCGCTGCCGATGGTGAGCGAGGCGATGATCGCGCCAGGACCGAAGAACTTGAGGGCGGTGGCGAGGCCGACGCGTCGTTTGCGCAGCTCGGCCGGTGGATCTGGCAGCCGCAGCGCGGAGTCTGCGATACGACCGGTTTCTTCAGTGGCCATGTGAATCCAGACGATCGTCTACAAATATCCTATAGGATACTTCCGGTAGGTCGTACGATTATTCGAGCGGCCCAGCTCACACGTCAAGGGAGTAGGCCGTAGGTTTTCGGCCACGAGGAGATTCAGGGGGCCCCATGGATACACCCGACACACCCGTGACACCGCTGCCGCGCCGCCAGATGCTCGCCGACGACGTCCATGAGGCGATCAAGGCGATGATCATGGATCACGCCATCGAACCCGGCGCGCGGGTCTCGATCGACGGCCTGGCCCGCCAACTGGGCGTCTCCCCCACTCCGGTACGGGAGGCGCTCGCCCGGCTGGAGTCGGCGGAGCTCGTGGTCAAGGAACCCCTGCGCGGGTACCGGACCACCGCCCTGCTCAACCGTGCCGAACTCGCCGACCTGTACCAGTTCAGGCTGCTCATCGAGCCGTGGGCGGCGGCCCGTGCGGCCGAGCGGGCCGGTACCGGCGGACGCGAGAGGCTCCGCACCGAGATGGAGTCGTGCGACGCGCCCCGCGAGACCACCTACGACGCCTACAAGGCGCTGACCGCGCACGACACCCGCTTCCACGTGCTGGTGGCGGAGCTGGCCGGCAGTGCGCAGGTGCGGCTCGCCTTCGAACGTACGCACTGCCATCTGCACATCTTCCGGTTCCACTACGAGCGCGGGATCGGGC
>NZ_JBOHCV010000069.1:0-5192 GCF_050698815.1 Streptomyces sp. | reverse complement strand
CCGCTACTCGGGGCGCGCCGACGTCGTGACCGCGCGCGTCAGCGCCGGGCGACCTGCCCGGCCAGCCGCACCTCCGGCGTTTCCTTCGCCGCTGCCGCTTCCTGCACCGGCTGCTGGGCCGGCTGCTGTGCCGTCTCCTTGGCCGGCTCCCGTACCGGCTGCTCGGCCGTCTCCGGTACCGCGGTACGGGCACGGGACGCGTGCGGCACGGTCGCCAGCCGGGGTTCGGCCAGCCGCCGGCAGACGCCCTGCACCACCTTGGCGGCGGTGAACGTGGCGCCGTACACGAAACGCATCGAGGGCCCGAACGTCGGAGCCGTCAGCAGACCCGCGAAGAACAGTCCGGGGTGCGAGGACTCGAACCGCCCGTTCAGCTCCGGGGCGTCGCTCGTGCCGACCCGGTGCAGGATGCCGCGTACCCCTTCGTCGAGCAACGGCAGCCGGGCCAGCGCCGGAGTGAAACCGGTGGCGGCCACGACGTGGTCGGTCTCGACGGTACGGACGGCACCGTCGACGGACTCCAGCCGCAGCCGTACCCGTTCGCGCACCTGCTCGGCCGCGGTGAGGCGGCTGCTCAGCAGCACCGGCACGGCGAACTCGAAGCGGTCCCGCAGCCACCACGCACCGGCCGGTCCCAGCGCGGTACGGGCGATGTGCACGCGGACGTTGGCCGGCAGCTTGCGCACCGCCCAGGGAATCTCCGACCAGGCCCAGCTCGGCCAGCCGGTGCCGAGGCCGCAGTGCGGGTCGCGCAGCGCCGTCAGCAGGCCGCGCTGCAGCGGCTGGGGCGGGGTGTTCCAGTTGATGCGGCCCGCGCGGGCGACGATCCGTACGTGCGCGCCCTCCTCGGCGAGCAGCGCCGCGGTCTCCAGGGCGGCCTGGCCGGCGCCGACCACCGTCACGTCCTTCCCCTTGAACGGGGCCAGGTCGTGGTGGTGGCTGCTGTGCGAGGCCAGTTCGGCGGGCAGGTCCCGCAGCGGACCGGGCTTGTGCACGAACGGCATGACGCCGACGGCGAGTACGACGGTGCGCGCCACGAGGACCTCACCCTCGGCCGTCTCGACGCGGAAGCCGCGGGCGCACGGGACGACGGAGGTCACCGTCTGCTCGTCGGCGCGCGGCGCGGCCCGCTTCCCGAACCACTGCCCGTACTCGGTGAAGGTGCCGATCGGCAGCGGTCTGCCGTGCTCCACCGTGATGCCGCGGGCGGCGCAGTAGGCGGCCAGCGTGTGCGAACCGGCGGGGTCGGAGAGGTTGGAGGACCAGGGCTCGGACTTGAGGAACATGCCCTTCGGCATGTGGTCGCGCCACGAGGCCATCGGCCGGCCCAGCACGCGCAGGCTGAGCCCGGCGGCGGCGGCGTGCGAGGCGATGGAGAGGCCGTAAGGGCCGGCGCCCACCACTACGAGGTCGTACATGCGTTTCCTTCTCTCTGATCGTTCACTGCGTTCACTGATCGCTCGTCACAAGTGGTGCGGACAGCGGTGCGGACGGCGCTTCGGGCGGCAGGCCCGGTCTGATCGACCGGACCCGGACCCGTCCGTGCGTGTGCACGGTCATGGCCAGGTGCTGCCAGGACTTGCGCAGACAGCGCGCGAACCAGGTGCCGGCCATGGCGAAGAACGGCGCCGGATCCTCCGCCGAGAACCAGGCGCGCTCCACCCGCCCGTCGCGGCCGCCGGCCCGGGCCCGGACCAGAATCCGGTCACGGTCGCGGTCGCGGACCCGCGAGGCGCCCGCCACCGCCGCGGACAGCAGGGCGTAGTTCTCGGCGACGAAGACCCGGCCAGGCCCACCGAGCTGGGCGGGGACCTGGCGACCGGTCAGATGCAGGTGCTGGGCACGGACGACGTCCACTCCCGCGTCGTCCGTGAACAGCCGGAACTGCGCGCCGGGCCGCGGGTTGAAGTCCAGCAGGTGATAGGAGCCGGTCTCGGGATCCAGCCGGAAGTCGAGGTCGAGAATGCCGCGGTAGTCCACGTAGGCGGCGAGTCTCGCCGCCGCCGCCTCCACCTCCGGGTTGGCCAGCCAGGTGCCGACGGCGGTCAGGCCCGTACGCGGCGGCCAGGAACGCTCCTTGCGGCCCGCGCCGCCCAGCAGGAATCTCCCGCGCTCGGCGGCGTAGCCGTGGAAGAACCAGTCCGTGCCGTGCCCGCCCGGAAGACAACGCTGCAACAGCAGTTGGCTGCCGGCCTGTGTGCTGCGCTCGTACAGCTCGCACGCGTCGGACGGCGTACGGACGAGTGTGGTGCTGCGCAGACCGGGCGGGAGCAGCCACGGGCGGCTCCACTTGGCGACCACGGGCAGGCCCAGCACCGCCGCCTCCCGCGCCGCCTCGGCCGCGCTGCCGGGTGCCACGGTCGTCGGGTGCGGGATGCCGGCGCCGGCGCACAGCGCGGCCAGTCCGGCCTTGTCGGCGACCTGGCTCGGGAGTTGCGGGGGCATGGCGGGGAGCAGATAGCGGCCGGTGAGCCGGGTGGACAGTTCGGCCACGGCGATCGCGCCGCGGTCGTCCAGCGCGATGAGCACCGCGGGTCTGCCGATCGCGTCCGAGGCCCGCGTCAGCGTTCGTTCGAGTTCCGCGTGCGAGGTACGGCCGGGCGGCAGCGCGTGCACCCGGTGCAGATAGCGGCAGCGTCCCACCGGTCCGTGCGCCGCCTCCGCGACGACGTGCACCTCGATTCCCGTACGACCGAGGGACCGGACCGCGCCAAGTGTTCCGTGGTGAAAGGGGTTGGGATCGAGGCGGAGCAGGAGAGCGGGGGTGTCGGTGTCGAACGAGGGCATGCGCATGTCCTTGCGTCATGAATGGGAGGAACAGGGAGAAAATCTATCTATGGGGCTATCAGATCTGGCTGCGTGAATCCGGTAGGTGGGCCCGGAAACGCGTTTTCGTGACATACGGATTCATCCGCGGACCAGGAGGAACGATGCGTACCCACGGACGCCGTGGATTCGGCTGGGTCTGCGGCGGCGTCATGGCCGCCGGACTCCTCGCCTCCTGCTCCGTCCCTCCGGCCGGGCCGCCGCAGCGGGAACCGGCCGGCCGCGCCACCGCGCACGACGACGACAAGCCCCCCGCCGAGCCCGTCCTGGGTGCGTTCCTCAGTCCCGGTACGGACGGTGTGCGCCGCATCGAGCGGTGGGAGAGGTGGCTCGGCGGCAGGGACCTGCGGGCCGGGCACACCTATCTGCCCGGCGACGAATGGTCCAACATCGAGGGGCGGCGGAAGTTCCTGGCGCCATGGGCACGGTGGCGGCGCGCCGAGCCGGGCCGGCTGCTGGTGCTCAACGTGCCGATGCAGGAGCGCAACGAGGTGACCGTTTCCGACCACGCGGTGCGTACGCTGCTGCGCGCCGGGGCCGCGGGCCGCTTCGACGGGCACTACCGCGCGCTGGCCCGGAACCTGGTGCGGCTGAAGGTTCCGGACACCGTGATCGTGCTCGGCTGGGAGATGAACGGCACGACCTACACCCACCGCTGCGGGCCCGACCCGGAGTCGTGGAAGGCGTACTGGCGGCGGATCGTCGGAACCATGCGGTCGGTTTCCGGGCAGAGATTCCGGTTCGACTTCACACCGAACCGCGGCCGGGACGACATCGGCTGGACGAGCTGCTACCCGGGCGACGACGTCGTCGACATCGTCGGAATGGACACCTACGACCAGCCGGCGGGCAGAACGTTCGACGCCCAGGTCCGGGAACCCTTCGGTCTCCAGGCACACGTCGACTTCGCCCGCGCGCACCGCAAGGCGATCTCGTACCCGGAATGGGGGCTCTTCCGCAACGGCGACAATCCGGAGTACGTGCGCCGGATGCTGGGCTGGTTCAAGCGGCACAAGCCGCTCTACCAGACCATTTCCGACTACTGCCCGCACGGCCTGTGGCAGTGCCCGGACAACCCCGACTCCGCGGAGGCGTACCGCGCGGCGCTGTTCGGCTAGGGCGTGTTCCTGCCCCTGCCCCTGTCCCGGCGGCCGGGGGTGTCCGGGCGCGTTCACGCCGGCGCCTCCTCCGGCCGGCGTTCGCCGGTCCGGGTGCGCCACACCTGGGTGACGTCCGCCCGCTGGCGTACGACCTCGGCCGCGAAGGCGCGTCCGGCGATCTGCGCCGCGTACAGTCCCAGCGCGGGCGCCAGCTCACGCCGCGCCAGCAGGACCCGCTGGTTGACGGCGGGTGTCGGCTGCCAGCGGAGCTTGTGCGGCTCCGTGCCCCGCAGCATGCTCAGCACCTTGCGTCCACTGCCGGACGCGAAGTCGGTGTCGTGCCGCAGCAGCATCGTGGTGATGTCCACCTTTTCGTCGCGCAGCCGGGGATGGGCGCCGTAGAGGTAGCCGCAGACCAGCTCGGGCGAGGTGAAGGTGATGTCCGACGCCAGGACTTCCGCGCCGAGCCGGTACTCCGTGAGCACGGCGTCCCCACTGCCGGCCAGCTCCCGCATCGCGCGCTCCAGGTGGGCGCGGAAGCGCGGCCGGAGGTGTTCGGGCGTCACTCCGCGGCCCTCCCACTGCAGTTCGTGCAGGCGCAGCATGGTGCGCACGGCCGCGGTGACCTGGGACGGCGGAACCAGGTGCTCCTCGATGCCCATCGTGTCGATCTTGCGCAGCTTCCGCCTGGTCCGCTTGGCGCTGGCGGGCGCCAGCTTTTCGAGCAGTTCCTCCATGGGGATGGCCGGAAGCTCCAGGCACACCGAGTCCTGCAGCTTCCGGCGCGGCCCCCGCCAGGCGGCGTAGAGCCGCTCGACCGCCGCGCCGGGCCGCACCTCGCGAAGATCGATCACCGCGCCGCGGGCGGCCTGGTGCATGGCTTTGGCCAGCGCGCCGGCAGCCTGGGGGCAGCCGTCGTCCAGCAGGACGTCGCAGTAGTCGGAGATGCCGCCGCCGAGCGGGACCAGTGTGGGCAGTGGGCGGTGAATGAGCATCAGCGGTGCCGCGGCGATGAGGTCCTCGCCGCGGCGGACCAGCACGACGCGCAGCCGGCCGGCCGCGCCGTACGACAGCCACCAGGAGTGCAGCCAGGCGTGGCTCTGGAACGGGGTGGCCGGCCGGCAGCGGCGGCGCAGGGCGTCCCACTGCGCGGCCAGCACGGCGAACTGTCCGGGGTCGCGGCAGAGGGTGGCCGTCAGCCCCTGCGTGGCGAGGACGGTGGTCATCGCGTCTGCTCCACCCGTCCGGTGTCGACGGGCGTGCCGG